>CAIUSK010000420.1 GCA_903901805.1 uncultured Flavobacteriales bacterium | reverse complement strand
TGACTTCCAATTATAAAACGTGACTTCAGAAATAGCATATCTTCTAGAAATCTCTTTTACTGAAATACCGCACTCTTGTTTTAAAAGGCGGCCACAATCTGGGCCTCCGTGAATCGTGTTTTTTTCATTTTGATGGTTTAAAAGTAAGATTTTCATCTAAACTTCTAAACTGTCATTAACATAGGGATACTTACACTACCAAACGTGATTTTCGGTCATATTTCAACGGTTGACCGATTTTTTTTACAAGAAATTGCCGATGCCAAGCAAAAATCATATTTCAGTTTTAAAGAAAACCCTTGTTTTTAAATAAAATATTGGATTGTAATCCTTACTGATTAAGGATACATTTGTGTAATTACTTTTTTTATCAATCGTTTATGGGGGAAATTAATTTTTTACTGGGCATGATTGGTATGCAGGCTGCATACCTTTTTTTTTATTTTGTTTTATTTCGCAAACAAGAATTCCTCTACTTCCTAATCTTTACCATTGGTGTTACTTTGTTTGTATTTGTTGTAAAGGATCCGCTCATTAATCCATTTGGACAATTGATAGCAAATAAAAATCGGCAGCCTATAGGATTTGGGATTTTATTTTTGTGTTTGGGTTTATATTACCGATTTACCCGATTTTTTATTGAGGCACCAGTCCTTCACCATTTTTATAACATCGTAATTAAAGTTGCAGAGTTTGTGGCTTATGCAGCAGGCATTGCTCTTTTATTAAAGGTTTTCCTGACCGGTGAAATTGGATTTATGAAGACAGTTGCAAAGTTGATATTCTCTTTGAATCTGCCAGTCCAACTGTTTCTGCTTGTTTATTTATTTAGGACAAGAGAGTTGTTTAATTACATGTTGTTTTTTGGAAGTTTATTCATGAGTGCCTTTTTTAAAATGGGACTGATTCCTATTATTTTAAACACCAATAATAATGTTGATTTTCGGAAAGAGCTTTCAATTATTTTATTCGGGATGGTGGTGAATTTTTTATTTTTCAACTTTATGTTGATTTATAAATTCAGACGCAGTGAAAAACAAAAGTTACAATTGGATTTACAAAAAGCAGAAGCGCTTCAAATTCAAAGAAGCGAAATAAGTAACGACCTTCATGATGATTTGGGTTCAGTCTTGAGTAGTATTCAAGTCTATGCAGATATGGCGTCAAAAGATTTTGTCACTGGTGGAAATAAAACAGAACGCTATCTTCAAAAAATTTCTAGCGGCATTAAAATGGCCATGGATAATATTGGGGATGTTATTTGGGCGGTGAGAAATGACCTGGCCAATGAAAAGTCGATCAGCAGCCGCACAAAAGATTTTTTCATCGATGTTTTTGATGCACGTGGTATTGAATGCACTTATGAGATCGATTCAGAAACTGAAGATTCGATCACGGGAATTCTTTCAAGAAAATACTTATTGCTTATTATAAAAGAAGCAATAAATAATGCAATAAAGCACAGCGGAGCAAATTGTATCAAAGTGAAATTGAATACTATTGGAGAATCTCTACATCTTGCTGTAGAGGACAATGGAAAAGGGGTAGATGAAAAAATTATCAGTTCCGGAAACGCCTTCTCTAGCTTGCGAAATCGTACTTCAAAGCTTGGAGGTTCCATAACCATTCAAAATGCAAATGGACAAGGAACTTTGGTTGAATGTGTATTCCCTATTACTACAATTAGGGAGAAGTGAACAAACGAATAAGCCTTTAATTTGTATATGATCAAAATTCTTTTATATGACGATAACCGTGAGAGAAGAGAAAGCCTGGAAGAGTTGTTTACTTGTGCTACAGGTTTTTCTTTCTTAGGGGCCTTCCCTGATTGTAGTCGTTTAAAATCGCAAATACGTGAATATTCACCAGACATTATTTTAATGGATATTCGAATGCCAGGTGTTAATGGCATTCAAGCTACTCAGTTGGTTAAGCAAATTAGCCCCTCTACAAAAATAATTATTCAAACTGTTTACGACGATGATGAAAACATCTTTAACAGCTTAAAGGCAGGTGCAGAGGGGTACATTCTAAAAAGCACTCCCGCAGATAAAGTTATCCAATGTATAGAAGAAGTTCATGGAGGAGGTGCTGTTATTACACCATCTATTGCTCTAAGGGTTACCCGATATTTTAATACTCAGCCACTTGCAGTTTCAGTTGAAAATGGACTTACGAGCAGAGAAACGGAGGTCTTGCAATTAATGACTCAAGGACTGAGTTATAAAATGGTAGCTGCAAAACTTGGTATTACCTATAATACCGTGAATGCCCACGTAAAAAAAATCTACGAAAAGCTTAGTGTTAATTCTCTTGGTGAGGCAGTTTCAGTTGCCTTACGTAATAAAATCGTCTAGTCAAATTAATGCTTATCCCTATTTCTAGGGATAACTGCAAACCCTTCTGTACAATAGTTTTATTCGGTACGAACTTCATTTGGCTAATTTTCTTTTCATAAATTTTCCATGAACAAATTTTTTACTGCCCTTTTTGTTGTCCTTAATCGACTTTCCAGCCACCGTACAGGAATTTTTTTTAATGTTCGTTTAATTGTCGTCATAGTTACATTATTGATAGGCTGTGGAGTTGCTCAGGCGCAAGTTACCCTAACTGCCACTTCGGGAACGGACTCTGGTTCTTTCACCACATTGAAAGACGCCTTCGACGCCATCAACGCGGGTACGCACCAGGGAACCATTGTTATCAACATCAACGCCAGTACCACGGAATCGGCATCGGCGGTGCTGAATGCCAGTGGCAGCGGATCCGCCAGTTACACCGGCATCAGCATCTATCCCAC
>CAIUSK010000419.1 GCA_903901805.1 uncultured Flavobacteriales bacterium | reverse complement strand
CTCATTATGTTTTCCTTGTCTGGCTTGCAAATAACAAAGATCTAATGCCGCTCTGGATGAAACGGTGTAAGTAATTTTTGAATTGAACACAAATTTCATGTCTAAATTGTCTGTTGTTATTGCGTTGTATCTGAGTTTTGGTCTATTGATATGAAAAAATGCAATTCCGCTTTCTACTGACAATGCATTTTCACGGACTACTTTTTGTTGTTTTTGTCCATATTTATAGTTTATACCTGCAGAAGCATCTAAATAACCAAAAGAGGTCATGCCGTTTTCTTCTCCAGACGAAATAGTTGGGTCTATCATTGTACCATTCCATTGGCTTAAAAAAGTAACTCGAGATAAATCTGCAGAACGATTTGTATAGGCCGTTTGAATACCCGCGGAAAGGAAATGTTGATTATTCAGGGGAACAATTCCTGAGATATTAATGGCTCCTGTTTTATTTCCGAAACGTGAATCTCCTCCAATATCGTTGAGCAAAAGCACACCAATTCCTACATAAGATTTTTCATCTCTGATGCCTTTTCCAAGGGTGAATTCACCTGATGCCAAAGATGTCATAAACTGAGTTCCTGCACCAATCCATTGGTTTCTATGAGAAACAGAAAATCGTTCATAGCCATTGAACATGCCTGTTGCTGCAGGGTTGTACAGCATTGTATTTCGATTTATTTGTGAAAAATGGTAATCTTGTGAATAAACCGATTCAAACAAACTTAGAAAGAAAAGGATAGAAAATATCTGACGCATAATTTAACGTATCAAAGTAATATTACCTGAAATAGTTTCAGAGGTTCCATTGGTATATTCTACAAGTGCCTGATAAGCATAAATCCCTGCATTACAAGCTGTGGATTTGTAGGTGCCATCCCAAACAAATTGTTTGTTTGAAGTTTGTAAGATAATATTACCCCAACGATCGAAAATTGTAAATTGAAGTGTTTTAATATTTTTTCCCGCAATGATAGAATATACATTATTTACCGAATTTCCAATACCATCCGGAGAAAAAGCAGTTGGAATATGTATTCCTTCCGTACATTCTGGAGAATCATTAATAGGACTGCAAGGGTCACAAGGATTTGAACCTCCTGT
The DNA here is from genome assembly GCA_903901805.1 of uncultured Flavobacteriales bacterium. Lineage (GTDB taxonomy): Bacteria > Bacteroidota > Bacteroidia > Flavobacteriales_D > Crocinitomicaceae > UBA952. The sequence goes on along the minus strand of CAIUSK010000419.1, from coordinate 596 downwards.
TACTTCGGCTCCATCACTAATTCCATCACCATCTGTATCAAACAACGTTGGATTTGTACATAATGTTGCTTCCTGAGGGTCAGGTAAACCATCTCCATCAGTGTCAATTTGACAATCTGCACTGCTATCATCAGGATCACACGGATTTAATGGGTCTGAACCATTCGTTATTTCCGTGCCATCAATAATTCCATCACCATCGGTATCAGGATTTGTTGGATTAGTTCCGGAAGAAGCTTCCTCCGTATTAGTTAACCCATCGCTATCTTGGTCACAAGGTCCAGCATTTGGATTTGGATCGCAAGGATCTAACGGATCAGAGCCTCCTGTATTTTCATTTACATTCGTGATTCCATCGCCATCCGTATCTGCAGTTGGATCATCTACAATAAATACAGCCACTATATTTTCTATACCGGTTATATTAATGAAGTTTGTATCCGAAATGATTGGTAATCCCATTGGGCCAATCGTATACTCCCAATGATCAAAAATAAAACCGGGTAACGCTTGAGCAATTAAATTAGTTTGAATTCCACCGTAATAGCTGGCACTCCAAGGATAATTAGGTGCCCAAATTGAATTTACCTTAATTT
>CAIUSK010000418.1 GCA_903901805.1 uncultured Flavobacteriales bacterium | reverse complement strand
TTGAAAGTTGGGCCAGATATCTTGTATTGAATTCAGTTGATAGTGTTTTACAATTTCTTCTAACAACAAAATACACCAACTTGGTATTCCTACCATGGCACCAATGTTCCATTTAGGAGCTTTTTCAACAATTATTTTCAACCGTTCATTCCAATCTTTTATTCCGGCTATTCTGTTTCCAGGCCGAGTGAATGGAGTTGCAACAATGGATGTATTCCGTTTTAAAATACCACTTAAATCCCCTTCAATATGTGTTTTTTTCTTGATTAATTTAGTGCACCCACCAACGGTTAAAACTTGAGTAGAATAGAAAGTTTCCGGCAAATCAAGTTCATGTAAAATCGATAATTGTCGAATACTTGATTTTTGAAAGGATCGAATAGTTTTATCGGTAACAGGAATACGTTTGCTGGGTGAACCTGTTGTACCTGAAGATAAAGCATAAAATTTAATTCGACCGGGCCAAGTATGATTTTTTTCTCCCGCAATTGATTTAATGAGCCATTTTTCATAAAACTCCTCATAATCTGTAATTGGAACAGCTTGTTGAAATCCTTGCACCAAGTCTTGGTCGGGTAAAAAAGTATGAAAATTATGAACCAATCCAAACTGAGTGTTTTTGGCATACTCTACCAATGCTTGGAGGGTTTCAATTTGAATAGTATATTCCTTTCCCTTGTTCTGGTTTTTTCGGTAACTGATTTCAGTTGATTTCTTAATTAGCTTTCCAATGATTGGCATACGTTCAGGTGGCTCTTATTCGTGACAAAGATAAGTAAAATGCATATGATATTAACACATAGCTGTTTCAGTGTAATCGTAAAGTACCTGAAAAGAAATTAGTATCTTCCGCCTGAAATTTATGCAATTAGACTTTTATAAACGCCCTTTTTTACATGTATGCATTCCTTTTATTATAGGTTTGTTTCTCGTGTTTACTACTAGCTCTGTGGTTTCTCCGCTCATCCTGTTGGGTGTTGTTCTGATAGGAGCAATTTTCTTTTTGAGACAAGTGACTACTAATTTTGGTGTTTTTCAATATGCTACTGTATATTTTTTGGGTTTTGTATTGGGATGTTTTGTTGGTTCTCTTTATGAAGAATTCAATCCAAAATTTCAGCACTCTGGTTATGCGAAAGGCGATTTAGTTCAACTGGAAATTACAGAAATAAATCAAGGTTCTGGTGACTGGAATAAAGCAATTGGAAGAGTACATACGATTTTCACCCAAAAAGGAAGTGTGAATAGTAAAAACCACGTTCTTTTATACATAAATAAGGACGCTTCCTATATTCAAAAAGGAGATATATTGCTTGTTGGGGCTGAATTTACACCGATTGAAAACAAAAATAATCCTGGTGAATTTAATGCTGAGTATTATTGGAATTCCCGCGGAATAGACGTTACTGCATTTGCTACAAAGGATGAAAATAGTTGGATTGATGAACAAAAACCCTCACTATTTGATCAGTTTTTAAATGGCTTTTCAAGCTATTTACAGTCGGCGCTCCATGAAAACTTAAGCGGGAATGACTTAGCTATTGCGCAGGCATTAATTCTAGGTGACAAATCGCTTTTAGATACAGAAACAAAAAATGCGTTCACAAATACAGGTGCCATGCACATTTTGGCTGTTTCAGGCATGCACGTGGGATTAATTATGTACTTATTCATAACCGTTTTTGGTTTTTTTCCTCGTTTTATTACTAAAAAACAAGCAACTTGGGTCGTTGTAATTTTTCTGTGGATTTATGCCTTAATTACCGGGTTTTCAGCGAGCGTTGTCCGTGCTGTATTGATGTTTACTTTCGTTGCGCTTTCACAAGTCAGTGCAAAGCAATATGACTCCCTCAATTCCTTGTTTTTGTCCGCCTTTATTTTGTTGGTGCTCAATCCTCTTTATTTAATGGATATTGGATTTCAACTCTCTTACTTGGCTATGGTTGGAATATTCTTGTTCTATCAAAAAATTGAGGGCTTATTGCATTTTCGGCATGCACGCTTGCGAGAACTGTGGCAGGGAACGGCTTTGGGGTTTGCGGCTCAACTCATGACAACTGGTATTTCCTTGTATTATTTTCATCAATTCCCAAATTACTTTGTGCTAACCAACCTAGGTTTAATGTTCTTTTCTGCGATAGTTATGGGGCTCGGATTTTTGTTGTTTGTTGTTAAATGGATTCCTGTTTTATCGAAGTTTGTTGGTATAATTTTGGGGTTTTCTGTTTATTTAATGTATTGGATTGTACAACAAATAGATGGGTTGCCTGGTGCTGTGGCTTATGGCTTTTCGGTTCCGTTTTGGTTGGTTTTATTCATGATGATACTTTTTATTTACCTGATTTTATATGCAAAAAAACGGAAGCAATTACTAGTGGGTTATTCCTTATATTTTTTATCGGTTCTTTATATCGTTTACGAACGAAACGCGGCATTGACTAAATCAGAATTATGTGTTTTTAATCACAATCAATTAGTGATAGCACTAAAACATAAAAATCAAATACACTGTTTTTATAAAAGTAAACCAGAACAAGTTGCTAAAATTCATTTACTAATGGAATCATATTCCAAGCTATACCCGGGTGTTATTCATTATCACCCGATTACAAAAAAAGCAATTCAATTTCGTTTCGGTGATCAAGATTTTCAACTGAATGATGCGGGAGAAACCGTGAATATGAAATGGAATCAACAACGATTTGATATTTTATATAAACAGGAGTCCTCTCAAAATATGGCTATATATATGCCATGGATTCAAGATGGTAGTGGTGTCCTATTGAAAAATGGCGCCCTCCTGTTAAGTGCCAAACTATGATTGCTGTTCAAGGTAGGATTGTAAAATTAGGGTTGCACTCACTTTATCGACCAGTTCTTTGCTTTGTCTTTCTTTCTTTCCTTTCCCTGATTGTGAAATGGCATGGGCTGCAATTTTTGAGGTAAAGCGTTCATCAACTTGCACTATTTCACACGCTGGAAATTCAGTTTTCAGCAATAAAATCAATTGATCGATATTCGCATTTATTTCAAACAAACTATTGTCTAATCGCTTCGGTTTTCCCAAAACTATAGTTGAAATTTTTTCGCGAGGAATCAATAATTTAAGGTTGGACATCAAGTCTTTACTTTCAACGGTGCTATGTCCAAACGCAAAAATGCGTGCGTCATCAGTTAAAGCAAGCCCTGTCCGTTTTAGACCAAAATCCAATGCAATTGCTTTTCCCATGAATTAGTTGGATTGTATGGATATAAGCCACTCTCCCATCAATTTAAGAACGCCAGGTTGAATAGTTTGCTCAATAGTTTCGTATTCTGTGATATTTCCGGTTTCACATTCCTGAAATAAGTGATTTAAACTCGGTAATTCTTTAAACACCAAACTTTTACTTGATTTTGGAATGTGCATTTCCATAGCGCTTAAGTTTTCTTTTGGCGGCACTTGCAAATCGTTACTTCCATTTAATGCAAGCACATGACAGTTTACTTTTTCTAAATCGTTTTTTGGGTCATATTTTATGAAATAAAACATCCACGGATTGCAAACATTGTTCAATGCTTCTTGAATTAGTTCTTCTTTTGAATTATAACCGGCTAAATCTTTTTCTTTTGCCTTTTTTAGAGACCTTCTTACTTTTTTTTCAATAATGGGTTTAGCCGTTTCTAGCGTGCTTTCTTCAGTCACAATCTTGTATATCTTTCTATTAAAGTGTTGTATTGTTTTATTCGTTTTGTCAGGCACACCACTCGCTTTGTTAATTAGAAACTGTTGTTTTAAAAGTAATTCACCTCCCGGAATCGCAGGTCCAGCCAATAAAACAATCGAATGAATATCTTTTATTTTTGCTGCCAACATCACCGCAATCATGGCTCCTTCGCTGTGTCCTGCTATGCTAATTTTATCTTTTTTAATTTTTGGGTTATTTCTCATGAAATCTAATGCACTTTCTGCATCAGTGGCTAATTCAACAGAAGTTGCGGCAGCAAAAACTCCTTTGGATTTACCCGTACCTCGATCATCATAGCGCAATACCGCAAATCCTTGATTCGTTAAAAAATCAGCGATTATCCAAAAGGGTTTGTGACCTAAAATTTCCTCATTTCTATCTTGAGGTCCACTGCCACTAACTAAAATCACCGCCGGAAAAGGACCATCTCCTTTTGGTAAGGTTAATGTACCTGCTAAGGGAAATTTTTCAATATAATTTTCAAATGTCACATCGGTTTCTACATAGGAAAATGGACCTTTGGGTTCTTGGGGTCGATTGGCCTTTTTGACAATAACCTCTTCCCTTGTTAAAACTAAACTAGT
>CAIUSK010000417.1 GCA_903901805.1 uncultured Flavobacteriales bacterium | reverse complement strand
ACTTTACAAGGATTATTCTGACTTCAAACAGGCATTATTCAACAACTTAGTTGAATTAAATCCTCAATACGACAAATTACTTCTTTTCAAAAAAACGCAAAAGTTATTAGACAGATTTTTATTCATATTCTTCGCTGAAGATAGACAGTTAGTGCCTACCAACCTCATTCGTAGAATTAATTTAGAATGGGAAGATATTGTTAAGGTAAAACGTTTAAATGTTTCTCTATACGACCGTTATAAAACCTATTTTCACGATTTAAATGCAGGTGCAACAGTAACGCTTCCTGCTTTTGGAAAAAAGACGGGTGATGCTATAACAGCACAATTTGAAATCTTTGCTTACAATGGTGGTTTGTTTATGCCCGATGAAGTGTTGGACAATGTAAGAATAGATGATGCGCTGCTTCACAAACACTCTATTCTGTTAAGTGATTACGACTTTGAAAGCGATGTTGATGTCAATATTTTAGGACATATATTTGAAAACTCTCTGAATGAAATTGATGAAATAAAATCGGAAATTGAAGGTCAGGAAATTGACAAAACAAAAACCAAACGAAAAAAAGACGGAGTTTTTTATACCCCAAAATACATCACCAAATACATTGTAGACAATACGGTTGGTAAACTTTGCACAGAGAAAAAGAATGAACTCAAACTAAATGAAGAAGAGTATCATACGGAAAAGAATATCCAAACAAAAACTAAAAAGGCCTTATTAGATAAACTCACAGAATATCGTAACTGGTTGTTGAACATTACCATTTGTGATCCTGCTTGTGGTTCGGGTGCATTTCTCAACCAAGCATTAGAGTTTTTAATTGCTGAACACCGTTACATAGATGAATTACAAGCCAAGTTAATGGGCGATAGTATGATATTAAGCGATGTGGAAGCGAGTATTCTTGAAAACAATTTATTTGGAGTTGATTTAAACGATGAATCAGTTGAAATTGCCAAACTATCTCTTTGGTTACGAACGGCTCAACGTGGCAGAAAACTTACCTCTCTCAACAACAACATCAAATGCGGTAATTCTCTCATTGACGACCCTGAAGTAGCTGGTGACAAAGCGTTTTCGTGGGAGAAGGAATTCCCAGAAGTTTTTGCAAAAGGTGGTTTTGATGTTGTGATTGGTAATCCGCCTTATGTGCAATTACAAAGCATGGGGAAAATGAGTGATGATCTAAAAAATATTGGATTTGAAACATATGAAAAGAGTGCAGATATTTATTGCCTGTTTACAGAAAAGGGATATAAATTATTAAAAAAAGACGGAATACAATCATTTATTATGCCTAATAAATGGATGATTGTATCATATGGTAAACCTTTACGGAAATTTTTATCAAAAACTGGTATGCTACAAATGTTAAATTTTGGAGATATTCAGTTTTTTAATGGTGCAGCAACGATAGTGTGCATTTTCGTAACTCAAAAGAAAGAGCCTCGAGATAAAATAAAAGTTCTTTCCTTGAATCAAAGAAATTACACGGGTGATTTTTTCTCAGAGATAAATTCAAATATTTACCAATATCCAAGCACTAATTTTGACGAAAAAGAATGGATTATTAAACCATTTGATATTGAAATCAAATTGGAAAAAATGAAACGTAATGGCATAGAACTTAACAAACTTAACATTAGCATTTATAGGGGTATTTTAACTGGTTACAATGATGCATTCTTTATTAATGAAGCAACACGGCAACAATTAATTGAAGAGGACCCCAAAAGCGAGGAGATAATTCACCGAATGCTGCGAGGCAGAGACATCATTCCATACGGCAACAGTGACTTTGAGTATTTAATTGGAACCTTTCCCTCCATAAAAATCGACATTGAAAAATTCCCAGCAATCAAAAAACATCTTTTGACTTTCGGTTTTGATCGATTAAAGCAAACGGGAGATATAGGGGCGCGAAAGAAGACCAAAGGTGAGTGGTTTGAAACACAAGACAGTATTTCGTATTGGAGGGAATTCAATAAGCCCAAAATCATCTATCCAAACATGACATCGGTTTTTCCTTTTATGTATGATGAAAGTGGTGTTTTTACAAATCAAAAATGTTTTATTCTAAGTTCAGATGATAAGAAGATTTCGCTTTTGGCTCTAACTTCCATTTTTAACTCCTCTTTGTGTAAGTTATGGATAAATTATAATTGCCCTGAATTATTAGGTGGTACAAGAGAAATTAGTAAGGTATATTTTGAAAAGTTTCCTGTACCGGTCTTTTCAGATTTAGAGAAAGCTCAATTAGAAAATTTCACAAATTCAAGAATCTCAAAAACTAATAATTTCCTATTGATTATTAATAAAATTACAAAGTATTTCACTTCGCAACACCAACTTGAGAAACTCTCTGGAAAACTTGAGAAATGGTATGAACTTGAGTTTGCTGAATTCATCAAAGAACTCAACAAAGCCATCAAGGCGGCGAAAGGAACACAATTAACAAAGAAAGACGAATTTGAATGGATGGAATTATTTGAAGAAAACAAAAAGAAAGCCCTTGAACTAAAATCCCAAATAGACCAAACAGACAAAGAAATTGACCGTATGGTATATGAGTTTTATGGTTTAACGGATGAGGAGATACAGATTATCTCCGATGCAACTGAGTAGTGTTGAGAACAGTTAAAAAAGTAAAATACCTTTGATACAATAGTAACATGAAATATCAAGAATCTCACCGCACTGAACTTAAATCTCGTTTAACTGATGTTCTCGAAAAAGAGGTTGTGGCATTCTTGAATTCTAGAGAGGGTGGAGAAATCCTGATTGGAATTTCTGATGATGGAAATCTTATTGGATTGAATGATGCTGATGGTGATATGTTGAAAATCAAAGATCGATTGAAAAACAAGATTTCCCCCTCGATAATGGGACTTTTTGATGTTCAATTGATTTCGATTGAAGAAAAAAATGTAATTAAAATTTCTTTAGCAAGTGGTTCTGAGAAACCTTATTTTATTACTAATCATGGTATGTCACCCAGAGGTTGTTACATTAGAATTGGTAGTGCATCAGAACCAATGAATCAACGAACAATCGATGATTTATATTCAAAAAGAACGCGAAATTCAATGCGAAAAATTCGTTCTAATAAACAAGATCTTTCATTTGAACAATTAAAAATTTATTACCAAGAACAAGGATTAACATTCAACGATCATTTTGCGACAACTCTGGAATTACTAACAGAGGATGGAGATTACAACTATGTTGCTTATTTAATGGCAGATAATAATAGCACATCCATTAAAGTTGCACGTTATTCTGGATCTGACAGATCTGATTTAATTGAAAGTCCTGAATTAGGTCATTGTTCACTCGTTAAGGCAGCTAAGCAAGTTTTAGATTTGATAGAGATAAAAAATACTGTGATTACTGAAATAACTGAGAAGGAGCGTAAACAATCACGAGCATGGGAACCTATTGCGTTACGAGAGGCAATTTTAAATGCACTGGTACATAATGATTTTGCAAATGAGGTTCCTCCTAAATTTGAATTCTTTAAAGATCGTATTGAAATAACTTCAACAGGAGGTTTGCCTCAAGGATTAAGTCAAGAAGAATTTTTCGAAGGCTACTCTGTACCAAGAAATAAAGAAATCATGAGAATATTTAGGGATCTTAGATTGGTTGAACAATTAGGTTCTGGGGTTCCTAGAATTTTACAAACTTATTCTCATGAATGTTTTCGTTTCTCTGAGAACTTTGTTCGTATGACTTTTCCTATTTCAAATAAATTAACCAGTGAGATTGAAAAAAATAGTAAGTTGGTAGAAGGGTTGGTAGAAGGGTTGGTAGAAGGGTTGGTAGAAAACCAGAAAAAAATGGTTTACCTCATAGACCAAAATCCAACTATTACAATTAAAGAATTAGCTGAGTCAATTGGCATTAGTACAACTGCCATCGATAAAAATCTTACCAAATTAAAAGATAAAAACATAGTAAGACGAATAGGTGGGGATAAGAAAGGACGCTGGGAGCTTGTTAAAAATAATTGAGCCAGATTTTATAAAAGTTAATATGAAAATCCGCGTCAAGATTTCTGAATTAGCGAAGACATGAAAAGAGGTATAAAGTAATGGAGAAGGAAATAAATAATTTTT
>CAIUSK010000416.1 GCA_903901805.1 uncultured Flavobacteriales bacterium | reverse complement strand
TCAAGTGAATTAAAAAATAAAATGCTCATTACAAGCAAAATAATATTGGTTTGGACCTTCAATAAAGAAATCATATTTATCGTGTTTTGGAGCAAATATAGTCATATCGCTTAATTAGCATACTTCTTCTTCTTCCAGATAATTTATGGTGGATTACCCTGAAGAGTTGTTTGTTCGAGCTCGAAATTAAACGCAATTAACCGTAGATAGGATTATCAGCTATTTTCAAAATTTGTTTTAAACTAAATACTACCTTTGTAGTCAATATATTCCTATGGAAACACTTGCTAAAAGACACATTGAATTTGACCGCACCGGTTTTGATGATAAAGAACTAATCGAAATTTTCCGCAAATTGCTTTTGCCTCGCTTAGTTGAGGAAAAAATGTTGATTTATTTGCGTCAAGGAAAAATCTCTAAATGGTTTTCCGGATGGGGACAAGAAGGGATTTCTGTGGGCTGTGCCTACGCCATGAACGAAGATGAATACATTTTGCCGATGCATCGTAATTTAGGTGTTTTCACAACCCGTAATGTGCCTCTTCCTCGCTTGTTTGCTCAATTTCAAGGGAAAATGTCGGGCTACACCAAAGGCCGAGACCGTTCCTTTCATTTTGGAACGCAAGAACATAAATTAGTGGGGATGATTTCGCATTTGGGTCCTCAATTGGGGATTGCAGATGGAATAGCCTTGGCAGCAAAACTCAAAAAAGAAGAAAAATCAACCTTGGTATTTACTGGTGACGGAGGAGCGTCGGAAGGTGATTTTCATGAATCAGTGAATGTCGCTTCTGTATGGGATTTACCCGTAATTTTTGCCATCGAAAACAATGCGTGGGGTCTTTCAACTCCTTCTGCAGAACAATTCAGATGCAAGCAATTTATTGATAAAGGAATTGGTTATGGAATGAAAGCTGTTCAAGTGGACGGGAATAACATATTGGCTGTTATCAAAGCCGTTCGTGAAATCAACGCCGAAATTCGCAAAGAGCCAAAACCGTATTTCTTGGAGTTGATGACTTTCCGCATGCGTGGTCATGAAGAAGCATCCGGCACAAAATATTATCCGGAAGGATTGCAAGATGAAAAAGCCAAACTTGATCCAATTGATAATTATACCTTGTATTTGAAAGAATTGGGTGTGTTAACGGATGAATTGGAAAATAGCATTCGCGAAGAGCACAAAGAGTACATTCAACAATCATTTGAAACTGCGTTGGCAGAGCCAAAAATTACACCTGATTTACAACGTGAATTGGATGATCTTTACGCACCTCACACACCATCTATTCAAGTGGCAACGGGCGACCAGTCAGAAAAGCGTTTCATTGATGCCGTTCAAGATAGTTTGCGCCAATCGATGGAAAAATACCCAGATTTAGTAATCATGGGACAAGACATTGCCGAATATGGTGGTGCATTTAAAGTAACGGAAGGATTTGTTGATTTGTTTGGAAAAGACCGCGTTCGAAATACCCCCATTTGTGAGTCTGCCATTGTTGGTGCCGGATTGGGATTATCTATTTCAGGAATGAAAGCCATTGTGGAGATGCAATTTGCTGATTTTGCGACATGTGGCTTCAATCAAATTGTAAATAATTTAGCGAAAATGCACTGGCGCTGGGGTCAACAAGCCGATGTGGTAGTGCGCATGCCAACGGGTGC
>CAIUSK010000415.1 GCA_903901805.1 uncultured Flavobacteriales bacterium | reverse complement strand
ACCAGCTAAAGTTTTAGTTCCTGTACCTGCGATTTCTAAATTAGGATAAGAGGCACTTGAACTTGCGTTTAGTGCTAAAACAGTTTGGTTACCACCATTGTATCGTATTGTAGGCGTACCTGAACCTCTATCAAAGGTTCCAAAACTGGTTACAGATCCTGATAGTTCAAGGGTTCCATTACCACTGAAGGTAACGTTACCACTTGTAGCATTGAATGTGCCATTACAATCGAATGTGCCCGATCCTATTTGTATTGTTCCTGCTGAGGTAACATTTCCCGCTACAGATAAAGTTCCTAAAGCATCTGTTGTCCCATTTGAATGGAAAAAAGTACCGTTATTGATTAAGTCACCATTCATATAACTAGTAATATTAGATGCTGTATTTGAATTTGCACCAAATATTAATGATGAACTAGATCCAATGAGCACGTGATGAGGAACACCACTACCACTGCTAGAGTTATTAGACCATTCCGAAAAACGACTGTAAATACTGCCTGTGTTATAGTGTAAAGTTGAACCATTTCCATATATAGGTGGATTTGCTGAAACGTAACCATTTGCATCAATTTTTAACGTTCCATTTATTGTTGTTAAAGAAGATCCGAAGTTTGCTCCACCGGTAAGAGCTATTGTAATATTTGATCCAAAAGATAAGGTTCCTGAATTTGAACTAGTAATTGTTTTTATTCCACCACCTATATTTATTGTCCCTGTTCCAGTGAAATTTCGCACTCCACCATTTGCCAACAAGTTGCTTGTACTTGCATTTGTCAAGTTGATGGTATTTCCATTCAAATTAAAATCAACGGATGAGCTGTGAGTAAGTGCATTGCTATTTGCTGGAGCAGTTATTGTAACATTAGAGGCAAGTTGCAAAGTTCCTCCCGTTTTTTGATGAATTAGGTATGCAAATGTTTCACCTCCACTACCATTGATAGTTGTATTTGCATTTCCAGTAAAGAAAACAGCTCTACCATTTGGATTAAAAATCCCACCGGAAGCTCTTGTCCAATTACCTGAAACATAAATATCTCCACCTACGGACTCTGAAAGAGATAGTTGTCCTGTAGATGCAATTGATAAATCTCCTAAAACATTCAAAGATTGTGTCATGTCATTACTTCCAAAGTCCATGTACAGACCACCGTTAATTACAAGGTTACCAGAGATTTGTCTCAATGTTCCTATTCCGCCATTACCTAAATCTAATCCCGATCCAGAATTAATTGTCACATTTGAAGGATAGCCAGCTCCGCTTGTATTACTCCATTCTATTCCTCGTCCATAAGTACCTCCTGAATTATAAACTAGCGTAGAACTGGCTCCATAATTTGGTGCAGCAGAAATAGATCCTCCTGAATTAATTCTGAAAGTTCCGTTAATAGAGGCAGCACTTGAAGTTGAAATGGCATGTCCGGCTGCAAAAGTTGCGTCAGAGTTTAGGGTTAAAGTGCCTTGTACAGTGAACGCACCACCTGATGTTTTCACGCCCGTGCTGTTTGCAATCGTCAAATTTCTGTATGTTGTTGCTAAAACGGTCTGATCTCCCGCTCGTTGGTATGATACCGTTGCCGTTGTTCCGTTGAGTGTAGTAGTTGGTGAACCAGTCAGCGTAAACGGGGTTGCTCCAGTCAGATTTAAGGTTCCTGATTGAGGAGCGCTAGCAGTGGTAAAAGTCGCATCAGAATCACCTTCAACTGTCTGTGAGATGCCGGCAACTGTTAAGGTGCCGGATTGTAAATTAAAGGTAGCACGGTGCTCACTTGATGTATTATCGTTACCATAAATACTTAGTGAGCCACTGCAGGTCCAGTTAGAAATTGTTGAATTGAGTGTATTTGTTTTATCAAATGTAGGTGTGATGTTGGTACCCAGCGAAATAGATCCACAGGACAACGTTCCCGCACCTGAAATATTTGCGGTTTTATTTTGATTGTCGCCTGTTGTTACAAAAACTGAATTGGTTACAGATAGTGTAATGCCGGAATTTACAGCGAGGTTTGCTGTATAAGATGATGTTCCGGAAGCCAAGTAAACCATTTCAAGTTGCCTGCAAGACGCGTCAGCTGTAACAGTTACAGTTGCGCCTTGTTGGATGCGCACATTATCACTTATAGCAGGCACTACCCCACCTACCCAGGTTCCCGTAGCATTCCAGTTGCCACCAGTAGTTGTAGAAGTAATTGTAACAATATTATTCGGCACAATTTCTCCTGATGGTAAAAGAGTAGCCCCTGCAATATAACCATTGAAAGTAATTGCCTCTAATTGTGTTGCATCAAGACCGCCAACTCCAACAAAAATTTTACCTGCGCTTCCGGTCGCTCCTGCTGTTCCTGTCCAACCTGTAATAGTTAATATAGCACTAGGTGTCCAGGTTGCAGCATTACTGGCAGAAAATGTAAGTGTATGCGATCCTGTTCCTAATGCAATAGTTGAACTTGCAGTAAGGTGAAGCATATCCATCGTTTCGCTAAACCCGGCTCCGGAGGCAGAAGTACCAAAAGTACCCCCATCCATTACTAAATCTGAACTATTAGATATGAGATTAGCACCGCTTAAGTTCAATCTACCGGAAGTTATCTTAGTATCACCGGTATAAGTAGAAGATCCGGCGGATGCTGGTTGCATCAATATTTCTCCTGTACTGGAGCTATTGACGATAATACCACCGGTACCTGAAATATTGCAATTAAATTGCATATTACCAGAACTTGAACAGTTAAGCGTCAAATTACCATTTAATGTAATTGTGTTGGCACCGGAATTGTGCGAGAAAGTTGGAGTACCCGATCCGATATTCCTTAAAGTTCCTCCTCCACTTGCAACGGTAAATGTCCGATTCAATGATGCTGTAGATGTTGAAAAATCAATACCACCAGAAGTTGAACTGCCGCCAAGGGTTATTGTATTGCTAGCATCACCTAAATTACTTGTAAAACTGGTTATATCAACTGTTCCTTGCTGAATGGTAAATGATTTACCCGCACCCCCAAAAGTATTTGTTGCGCGTAATGTCAGGATTCCTGCACCTACTTTCGTTAAGCTATTTGCCCCAGATATTACTGCAGAACTGGATAGACTTATATTTCCGCTCCCGCCAATACTTGCATCAGTGCCAAGTGCAATTGTGCCAATTAGAGATGATGTTCCAGCACTGGAATTGATCAAAGCACCGCTCGAAGAAATACCCGTTCCATTAATCGTTAAAGGTTCAGAGGCAACACTTGTTAAGGAAAAACCATTCAAATCCAACACACCTCCGGAACTGACAGTGGTTCCGGTAGCAGCAGCTCCTAATGGCCCCGTTGCACTCGCAGTAGAACTGACTCCTAATCTTAATGTAGCTCCACTGTTAATCGTAGTAGTTCCTGTATAGCAATGTGCCGCAGACATCTGTATAGAACCAGAGCCTGTGACTGTTACATTTGCAGAAGTGCCAGTTGCACCGCTCGACAAACGAATTTGACCAGTAAAGTCTGTAATACCACCTGAAGTTGTAGCTTCCAAGGTCAGAGGTTGGGAATTAGCAATGTAAATCGGGCCGGAAAAAGTATTTGTCCCAGAAGAATTTAAACCTCCCAAAAATCGGGTAGATGTATTTCCGTTGTTAATATTTATGGTTCTTGTAAAGTTTGTTCCTCCATCAGATTTTGACAAAAATATTTTTGTAACGGTAGTTAAAGCCCCTCCATTACCTAAGAAGATTATACTACTTGAAGAAATATCACCGCCACTACCTATCCATAATTCACCAGCACTTATTTCTGTATTACCTGTGTATGTATTAGCACCCGTTAGAAGAATTTTTGAGTTTTGATTTAAAATAAGTTTACTACTTGTGCCTGATAAAATACCTGAAAAAGTCAACAACTTGCTGTTGTTACCCCAAACATTAATATTTTGTCCATTCATGTTGATGTTACCGGAAAAAGTCAAGTCCCCATCGACAGGATTAATTTCCGCCCAATTATTTAAGGTGATTGGTACAGAGAACGTATGTGTTGCTGATGAATTGTTTTCAATTTTTGGATCACCGCTGTTTGCATTTAAAATAAGTGTTCTGCCAGCATCTGCACCTATCGTTCTTGCATTTGTGGAAGCAGATCCGAAAAATATTCTATTTACGTTAAAATTTGACGAAGAATTCAATGTCATTGAAGTCCATCCGTTTCCATTAATATTGATAATGTGGCTACCATAGCAATCTGGTCGTCTTCTATTGCCAGTCCATGTAGGGTAATTCCAGTTTCCATCAGAACCTCCGTCACAAGATGTGCCATGTTCCCAATTACCATTACTTCCATCGCTTCTCCAGTTAACCGTAGTTGGTTGTGCAAACACGCCCCCACTCATACCAACAACCACCACAACTAGCGCAATCAACTTGAAATTCAATAAATTAACGATAAAAATACATTTTTGAGTTGAAAAAGTAAAATTCTTCATATTTTGACGTTTTTGAAGTGTATTTTAAGCAAAGTTTAAGTGCATATTTACAAATTTTTAATCAAATAAACAAGTACTTAGTGTCATAATAACATTTATGTGGAAAAAAAGTTGATGTACTAAACATATTTAACAACTCAAAAAGTATATAATGTCATATCTATCAGCTAGTTAATACATATTACAAACAATGAATAGTAATTGAAACACTCCAGTTTTTTGAGTAAAAAAAACACCTAAAATCAACTCGAAAAGCAGCCAATTTGGTTCAATTTTGAGACATAAAAAAAACTTCGAGTAATCCTAATTTCTTGTCCATTTGAAACTAGCCTAACTGTGCTTAGTTAAATTACGATCGTAAAACTATAAATGAAAATAATAGCCAAAAAAAAACGACCAAGTTTCCTTGGTCGTTCATATATACTTGGATTAAAAAATTATCCGTTCTATTTTACAGCATGTTTAATTACTTGCGTGGTTTTCGTGCCATTGGTGATGTTTAGGAAGTAGATGCCTGGGGTCAGTTTTTCACTGATCACAAACATATTTATTCCATCTTTCACTTCAATTTTTCGTTGGTCAATTACTTTTCCTTGTGCATCCACAATGTTTAGTGTACATGCGCCTAGAATTTCTTTGTTGTTTACAATCACTTGGAATTCATTTCCGGATGGGTTCGGGTAACTTGTGAAGTATCCAACTGTTGTTTCAACACAACTCACATTGATTGGATCATACAATTTCTCTTTGCCATCAACATCCACTTGACGTAAACGGTAGTAGTTTGAACCATTCGTTCCGTTGTTATCTACTGTTTGGTATGTCAACAATTCATTAGATGTTCCTGCAGAAGGTATTGTTGCCAACACTCTCCATGTTTCACCATCTGTAGATTTCTCTACATCGAAGTGTGAGCTATTGAATTCAGAGGCAGTTTGCCAAACCAAGTTCACCATTCCTTCGTTACACGTTCCGTTGAAAGAAAGAAGTTCGACTGGGAGGGGGTTGTTGTTACCACTTGCAGCGCCAAACCAACTAAATCCTGTTGCAGTACCTGTTACAGTAAAGTCTGTGTTAGAATTTCCGGAAACTGGATTATCTCCAAATGTTAAGGCTGTCCACGTGCTATGGTGTTCAGCTGGATTACTTGAACCAGCAGCTTTAATGATTCGAACGGTTGACCGATCAGTCACTGTAGACAGGTTTTTCATTTGCAATGTGATTGTAAATGGCGTAGTGTTAATTTGATCACCATACGAAGTAGGATTAATTTCCCAGAAGCCTTCATTCTCATAATTTTGAATCAATACTCCATCTCCTGTAGTAAGTGGAAGCCCTGTATACAAAGGTGTTGCGCCTCCGGCTGCTCCTCCTTGATATTGCACGGTCAAATACTGATCTGTACCAGGAGAACTTGTAAAATCAATTGTTGCTCCTCGTGTGTGTGATGCATTACCCACAGGGAAATAATAACCAGAACCAGGTGTTGCACTTGCATCAAAATAACGTCTTAAGGCTCCTGTAATTGTTCCGCCTGTTGTTGCATCATAGTTAATTGAACCTGGATTTGCTGAGCCTGTACCTATTGTTATCAATTGAGAATTTATGATGTTTCCTTTGGTTAGGTTTAGCACCCCTGAAACGGTAAGTGGAGCATCCACAAAGAGATTCCCACCGTCCTTATTCACTGTTAAATTACCAACGCTAATAGCAGTTCCAGAAATTGTTTGATCTCCTGAAGTAGCATTAATACTTACAGATCCAGCACCATTAATTACGCCTGAATTAAAAATATCACCTTTAGAAACGACATTGGATCCAGCCGAAACTGTGAATTTTGAATTTGCTCCAATTGTTAAATCATTCAAGACATCAAAATTTGCATCATTACTTACAATTACAGGATTCGTAACAGTGCCTCCTAATATCTCTATATTTTCAAAGGCATCGTATAACAAAGTACCAGGAATTTGGGAAGAAGCGGTAAAATTCATTTTTGAATTTGCAGAAGCTGCTTTTAAATTTTGACCAGATGCTGATATATTAAACCCTCCTGCATAATTTAACGTTTTGCCATTTAAATCTAAATAGCCTGAGTTTAACCATAGTTTTCGTGTTATTGTTAAATTACTTCCAAGCAATGTTGAGTTGGCGCCGGTTTTTTGATTCACAATGTCATAAAAATTATTGGGAGAACTACCACCAATGGTTGAATTTGTTTGCCCTTTAAAAACAACCTCAGTTGTTCCTGAATTGAGAGTAGCATTGGCATTGTTTGTGTAATTCATATCGCTCAATATTAATTTTACATCACCTGACCCTACAATCTTTAAATCGGAACCATTCAAGACGATACCTGCTGTTTGAGCGGTTAAAACGCCAAAACTCAAAAACGAAAGAATCGAAAAGATGATATGTAGTTTACTATTTTTCATTCGATTTATATAAATTATTATTTATTTGTTCGCTTCATCAATAACCAGTTTCGTTGCATCACAAAGAGCCAGTGAAAAATAGACCGATTTACGATCCATGATCTGCTGATATCCCTGCTTTGCAGCAACTGCCTCAATGGCTTTGTTAATTTTTTCATTCATGGGCTGAAGCAATTCTTGCTCTTTTTTCATGAGTTCTTGCTCCGCCTCTTGACTGTATTTCTTAAGATCTTCATCCAATTTTTGCAATACTTGTACCTTCTCTTGTTTTTGTGGATCACTGAAAGTTTTTTCCTTTTCCTGGAATTCTGCCACTTTGGTATCTAGCTCCAATTTTTTGAAATCATACTCCGATTGCAATTGCTTTTGATACGCCTCCAGCATTTTTACCTGCGTGGGATACTCCTTTAACTTCACCAACACTGAATCACGCTGAATGGTGGCGATTTGGCAAATGGTGGATTTGGTTTCGGTTTTCTTTTGGGAGAAAGCTCTAAATCCAAACATAAAGAATAGCACAATTAAAAATAAACTCGTTCCTTTCATCACGCTAGTTTTAAAATAACTTTTTTCATATATTCAAATATTTCATACATCCCTTCATAATTTATCTTATCCGGCGTATCTGAAATTTTGTGATAATCATTGTGAATTCCAGTAGTTACACTCATCAGATGAACCGGCAAAATCATAAAATGCCTCAAATCAGAATTGTATATATTATCTCCTTTTGAAATATGCAAATTGGAAGAGATGGATTCAAAACTATTCATCTCAAACATATTATCACTAACACTTAGTGCTTGCGAAGCGACATCCAATCTACCAACCATGTCAAAATTGAAAACTGCTTTTATTTTCATGGAATCTAATTTCAATGATTTTACAAAATTCTCTGAACCAAACAATCCCACTTCATGCGCCGACGTAAAAAGTAAAACCGGTTTATATTTTGCTTCAGTTAAAGTGATGTACCAATTGCCCAATTCGATCACCATTGCTACTCCGGAAGCATTGTCATCCGCACCCCGATGCAATTTTATTCTTTTTGATTCTAGAATCTCTAAAGATTTGAATACTCCATTCCCAAGATGATCATAATGTGCAATGAATAATATTATACTATCACTAAGGGACTTGGATTTGTCCTCACAAATTAAATTTACCGCATGAGACTTTTTTTCATTTAGATTGCGAAATTTAAAACTTTGACAACTCGCACGGTAAGAATCGGATACTTGAGATTGAATATAGCTCAATGCTTTTTGCTCTCCCAAAGTTCCAGGCATTCTACCGCCCATTGAATCAGCACACAAGGCAGAAATATGATTTTCGAAACCTTGTGAGTACACCTTGACTCCTAACGTCAGTAAACTGAGGGAAAGAAAGATATTTACTAAAGTTGTTCTCACAAGGATTCGTTCAATCGTTAAATAACCCAATTACTTATTTCTTGGAATTGCATCAAATCGCAATTTAGTACCATCCCACCAGATTGGTTTACCATTGCGTTCTTTGATGTTTTCATCGAACATAACATCGTCCATATTCTTTGTGAAATTCGGATCAAGAAGATCTGCTGGTATTTCATTTTCTGATGCATCTCCTCTTTTAGCTACAGCAATCCAATTGAATCCAGCACTTGACGATCCATCGTTTAATTCATGTACCGTAAATCCTCTTTCAGTTACTTCAACATAGACACCATTGCATTTTCCAGAAGGAGTAATTGTAATAATTGGTGCCTCACCGCTAGCTATAAGCGCTAAAAAGTTGGCATCAAATGAAACAGTTGAAGATCCACTGCTTAATGTGCCTTTTCCTGAAATGAATACTTGAGAAACACTTGAACTAACAGAATAAGCAGGTGTAACAGTCGTTCCATTTTGAACCATCTCCACTTGTTTTCCATAGGTGTAAACATTACCTAAGTTAACACCAGCTGCCAATTCGCCTTTGGTTACGTTACCTAAAACTGCGCCTCGTGTCCAACTTCCAATTACTCCACCAAGGGAACCAGTCCCAATTCCGTAAATTAAATTATTATTAACAGGTAAAAAACCTCCCCCAGTAGTTGTATTTGCTGTCCAACCCGCAAAATAACCACCAACAATATTTCCTACTGAACTATGATAACCTAATGCTCCCCATGCTAAATTACTGCTGTTCTCACGAGAGGTTGACCCCAATACTCCTCCTGACCTAAGGTCATAATAAAATGAACCAGAATAATCTTGTCCTTTGTGTCCGTGAACCCCAAATTGATAGGCATTTGCATCTGCGCCAGTTCTTAGAGATGGTGGAGAAAAGAAAAATGCCGTGGGTAAAGTTTGATTCGCAGTTGGCCAGTTATAGTAGTTTGAACCTACACTTGTTGTTGCAGAACGTGACACATGTAGAGGATATGAAGCAGCAGTTGTTCCAATACCTATATTTGCACCAGATGATTGTATAAACGCTCCACCGCTACCTAATTGGATACCACCAACCGCGCTATTAGATTGACCATAAATCCCCAACCTATTTGCCACGTCTATATCCGTTAGATAAGCGTCATCGCCTACTGATATTAATTGAACACCTGGATTTGAAGAATTATCTAAAACTCGAATACCAGTTCCGGTAGTAGCAGCAGGTGTAACATCAAGTTTAAAAGTTGGTGCTGCGTTTCCTATACCTAATCTCGAGTTCGAATTATCCCAAAATAATTGACTATTGCTTTGAGATAAAACACCACTTGTACCGGCAAATATAACTGATCCTGCAGTTGGTGCAAACCAAGTTGGCACATCTGTTCCTCCAGAAACAAAAGCTTGCCCACTTGTGCCAGCTGCAATGGATACAAGATTTTTGGATGCGTCAGTAGCAACTATAGCATTTACGCTGAGCTTGGGCATGTTCACATTCCCTGTAGCGTTTCCAATAGTTACAGTTCCAGTTGAGGTTCCTGTGGCAATATTAACTGGGCTGTTGACATTGTTGTTTATGTTTACTGCCCCGGCATTTGTGCCGGAATTAATGTTTGTAATATGCGCTGCATTACCTAAACTTCCCACATTTACGGTTTTTACACCTGTGGTACCTGCTGAACCTATGTTAATAGTTTGTGCACCAGTTGTACCTCCAATTGAAACTGCTGATGTTGAGCTTGCGGTGGTATTAAGACTGACTGCACCTGCTGTTGTTATGCCTCCTGTTAATGTCAATGATCCTGTACTTGTAAGCGTCATTCTTGCTGTATATGTTGACGAATTAATAGAGCTAGCAAATATTAGATTGGCAGATGGTGCCGTAGCTGCTTCTACAGGAAGCAAATAAGCAGCAAATTCAACAGGTTGTGATCCAGCAGTGGCAGTTGTTTTCCATCCATTTCCAGACCATTTAATGGCAGGAGACATTTGTTGAGCCCCAGCCGCAGCGGCAGTTGAATTCAAAAGACTTATTCCAGAAGTCTCAGCTAATGTGTTTCCCAAACCGTTTGATATTATTTCTAATTTGGCTCCAATAGTAGAACTAGAATAATCTCCAATACCAACTTTACCTGTTACATATTGATTGCTTGAGGTGCTAGCTGCTGTCGCAGAGGTGTTTTCTGTCAACCAATTTTTGTCGCCACTACCATTACCAATAAATTTTATCCAAGCGGCGCCATCGTAATAATAAAATCCTGGTGTATTATCCGTTTGATAAATCATCAATCCCGTTGCCGGAGAAGGAATTGCATTTCGTTCGGACTGTAACATTCGGGGTGTTAAAAAACCTTGCGTAGTAGATTTAATATCCAATATTGAGGAAGGATCGGCATTTGAACCGTCCACGTTAATCCCCACATTTTGGGCGAATATTTGACCTGTTAAGAACAGAAAAGTAAGAGGTAAAAATAATTTTTTCATGAATTAGAATTAGAATTATTATTAGTTGATTTTATCTTTTTTAAGAAATTAAATGATTACTCAAAGTGCATTTATTACTACTATTTTACAGCATGTTTAATTACTTGCGTGGTTTTCGTGCCATTGGTGATGTTCAGGAAGTAGATGCCTGGGGTCAGTTTTTCACTGATCACAAACATGTTTATTCCATCTTTCACTTCAATTTTTCGTTGGTCAATTACTTTTCCTTGTGCATCCACTATGTTTAGTGTACATGCGCCCAGAATTTCTTTGTTGTTGACAATCACTTGGAATTCATTTCCGGATGGGTTCGGGTAACTTGTGAAGTATCCAACTGTTGTTTCAGCACAACTCACATTGATTGGATCATACAATTT
>CAIUSK010000414.1 GCA_903901805.1 uncultured Flavobacteriales bacterium | reverse complement strand
TCGTTCTTTAGCGTTTCGACATAACTCTTTGCATTACTAATTTCAGAAAAACAACCGACAACAGCATATTTCACGCCAGATTTTACACCTGAAAATTGAATCGTGTTATCCGTATTAATCACAACCGGTTTTTCAGTGTTTTTTACCACAGGAATTGGCTGAACCACAGGAATTACCGCAGGAATTGACACACTATTTGAAGTCTTAAGTTTTATCGGAATAAATAAAGTTTCATCAAATTCATACGAATAAGAATAGGTGTCACTTGGTAATTCGTTTATTTGATCTTCGAGTGATTTTTCTTCATCTAGATTCTCTCCTTTAATATTGTTCTCGATCTGTTGATAGATAGCTGGTTTTACAGCGTTAAAAGGATTAAAATCATGAATAGAAATCATCCCAGATTCGAGTGCATTTGTTTTTGTTGGAATCCAAAAAGAATAAAAAGCAATTGGTAAAAAACAAGCTGCTGCAGCTACGTATTTCCATTTTGATGATTTTATCCTTGTTGCTGGATGCTGAATAATCGTCAAATCAACCTGCTCCTCCATTCGCTCAATCAAAGATTTCTCCTGTTTTGAAACGGAGGAATCCTCTACGTTTTCTAGCACTTTTTCGCTGATTGGGATGAATTTAGCCACTCCCAAACCATATGAAGACAATAAAAGGTTGAAAAATCGATCTTGAACAAAACTAAGTCGACCATGAATATCGAGGTGTAACTCACCAACTCGATCAATTCCAATCCTTTTTCCGGATTTTAATTCATCGTTCCACAAATCTATAATTCCATGAATTGTTGCTTGTGCTTCGGTATAGGTTACTTTATTTGCCAAAGCATATTCGCTAATTAACAACCCATCGCTATTCGTTAGTTGTTGATTAAACAAAATAGCCTTACGTGGTGGAGTAATTACCCCTCTTGTTTCGTCAATATGTGCGGGACTCACACGCGCAACAAATCCACCAAAATTTGGAAGAATCACACAATTGTGTCGTACTAATAACGTGGAGATTATTTCACCAAAAGATTTCATCAACCAAAGATATGAAATTGAATTGGTCTTACAAAAAAATCTTACAGATACGCCAATACTTTAGCAAGGTCATCAGGTGTATCAATATTAGGTGTTTCGATAGTTGTTTCAACTACTCTGATTTTCTTCCCATAATACAACCACTTCAATTGCTCTAACGATTCTATATTTTCGATGGAACACAAAGGAAATGTCACAATTTCATGTAAAATGGTTGCCCGGAACGCATATAGACCAATATGTCGCTGGAAAACAAAATTTACAGCTGCATTTCGTTCAAATGGGATTAAACTTCGACTAAAATAAAGTGCGTCTTTTCTGAAATCTGTAACTACCTTAATTCGATTTGGATTTTGTAATTCATGCCGATCAGCGGTGTTGATAGCAAGGGTTGCAATTTCTACTGAATCATCAGCAAACACTTGAATCAGCTGATTGAGTTGCTCAAAATTCACCAATGGCTCATCCCCTTGAATATTAAGAACAATATCATACTCGGAAAACTCTTTGGATACCTCCGCACAGCGCTGCGTTCCATTTTCATGATCAACGGAAGTCATCATCACGTCTCCTCCGAAACGTTTTACCTCAGAATAGATTCGCTCATCGTCAGTGGCCACAATTATTTTATCTATTAGATCCGATTTTAGTGTGCCTTCATACACGCGTTGAATCATTGTTTTACCTTTCAGATCAATTAAAGGTTTTCCAGGAAAACGACTTGAACCGTATCGACAAGGAATTATTCCTAGTACTTTCACTAGAGCTTCATTTGAAGTTGAACCAAGAAATTGCGTGGAGGTTGAATATCTCCCGGGCGACTTGTATACTCAGCATTGAATAAGTTATTGGCAATTAGTCCTAAACGCATTTTTTCATTGAATTTATAACCTAAACGCACATCAAATACTAAATTTCCTTTGTTGTATTTTTCACGATACGCTTTCAAGCCAGGCAGAATATACACCTCAGAATTTATTGCAGGATCTAAATCTTCCTCAAAAACAAGATCAATGTTTCTCATAAAGCTATTGTACCGACAAGAAAAGCCAAAACTCAACTTTTTGTAATTTACCTCAACATCAGCCTTTGCTAAATGCCTAAATCTATATTTCAACATATTTGTATTGGTATCTGAAAAACTGTTCTGATACGTTGAATTTTCACTCAAACTAACCGGGTTCATATAGGTATAGCCTAACAATGAAATAATTTCAACATTACCAATTTTACCCATACTATTGAATGAAAAGTCAATTCCAGTTATTCGTGCACGCTCAGCATTTTGTGCTTGAAAACCTACCCAATCATTTAGCGTGTATTGACCACCAGTTAGAAACTGAAGATCATCTTGACTCGGATTTACAAAATCAACTGGTTTTTGTGTTATTGGATTGAAATAAACAAAAGTAAACTCCATCATGTTGCTATATTGATTAACGAAAGCGGCTACATCTATCATCCCTTTCCAATCTCCAATTTTCACTCCCTGTTTGATACCGATTTCACCAGCCCAACCTTTTTCAGGAGATAAACCAGGATTAGGGAAAATATTCAATGCTCCAACTGAAGTTTGCGTATAACGTTCTGCCACGGAAGGATAACGAATCCCTTGTCCGATGGATGCCCTCAAGTGCGTGTATTTTGCCACTTCGTAATGGATACCCGTACGTAGAATGGGATAAACAGGAATGGATACCGAATCTTTCTTAT
>CAIUSK010000413.1 GCA_903901805.1 uncultured Flavobacteriales bacterium | reverse complement strand
AGGGGATCCAGCGATAGCGGACACACCGCAGGAGAAATGAAGGAAGTTGCTTTTAGCACATGGCTCAAAAACTGTGACAGTACCGCAGCTGAGGCGCTTTAGCAGGCGAGCATAAACACAAGCAGCGGCAGACCCCTTGTTATTTACTGCGTAGCAACCTTACTGGGTTCAAGGGGGATGGAGTAGCTGCGACTGAGGACGCTCGAAGAACAGGCGAAGAAAACAAGTGAACAGCCACAAAGTGAATTCTGAACGACTGGCTAAGGAACGCTAAAAACAAGGGCGTGAGAGGCAATTACTGCATTTATGCATACACTTGACGAACCGCTTGTAATACCCTTGTTTTTATGTTTTCTGAAGCTGTGATGAGAAGGACGAAGACCGATTTTCATACACCAACAAACCATGGGCGGGATCTGCAATATAGACTTTGTTTTTTTTGATTTTATAAACGACCACAAAATGGTTGCTGTTCCAAAAAACTATACACGGAAGTGATGCATTATCGAGAAGATTCTTATAATCAATTTTAACACCGAGAGTCTTAAAACCTATACTTTCTGCAGCAAAACTAATTCCTTGCAAAGAGCTTCCTGCCCTTGTTGTTTCTGAAATTTTTCGGAGTTTTTCAAGCGAGACTTTCCTGCCATAATGCTTTGCCACCATGCGAAGGCAGGTAGGACCACAATCCATTTGATCGGGTTGATGGTAGAAAGGAAATTTATTTGGATTAACCAAATTATAAAGTTTAATACTCAATTAATTAGTGATTTCCTTCCTCAAATCAGCCAAGAATTTTTCTAAATCAAAACTGTAACCTTCAGGTAATTCAGCACCCCAAAATTTTGCATGGAAATATAAAGGTTCTAAGCCAACTTCTTTTCTCCGTAGATCGACATTTTTAATATCAAATATGGGACGATACGTTTTAATGCCATCTTTTTCATTAAACATCTCCGTACCATATAACTCGCCTTGACCTTTTGAAAATCTATGAAAATCGACAATGTTAGCGTAATATTTGGAGATAAAACCTTTCGTTTCAATTGCGTCACAAATTATTTTTTCAATTTGAAAGAAAGACGTATCAACTTCAACCCCAATATGAAGTAGAATATTCGCCAAATTATCAACTGAATAATAGCCAATTTCACTCATTTTTGGAAAATTAATGCTGTATCTATTGAAGAATTGTTCTGCCACAAATGCTGTATTTCTGTCATTTACAACCTTAATGCATTCAAGTATCGAATCATTTGGATTATTCATATTAATTGAATAATACAATTTTCTTATTGATTGATCTAAGTAATTTAATTGTTCTATAAATTGTATTTCAGACTTACTTACTCTTGATTCATATTTATAATACAATGAATCATATTTTTTATCCAAAACAATCGACCAAGTTTTTGAGAACATCAAATTTCCTTTTCTTATTTTTCTCTGAATCGACTCTTTCTTTATACCGTTTTCAATTGATTGTTCAAGGTAATATATACTTGATATTGAATCCAAAAGTAAACTTTTAAGTTCTGCTCTTCCGAGATAAACACGTGCAGAAAAACCACCTTGATTACCTATTAAAAATGCTTTGTCAAAAAGTGAATCAGCCAATTCATTTTGTTTAATATCCATTAGGCTAAATGCCAATGATATGCAATAATCAGATTTCAATTGGGCTTTTAAGGAAGCGGAAAAAGACCATAAAATCATAAAAACAAAAGATATAGTTTTAATCATACCATTCACAAGTTTTTGGTTTATACAGACATTCAGTTTCAAAATACCAATTATTTTCTAGTTTATTGAGAATAGGAGTTCTATCGTCGATGCACATATATCTGAATTCACATTCCTTACAAATGTCAATTTTATCTTTGTTTACTATTTTCCTTTTCTTTAATTATTCTCCACTATCTGTATCTCCTCCTCCGTCAACCGATTTATCTCTAATATACCATTCGGTCAGATTATTTAAAATAATTTCAAATACTCATCAAATACGAATACACGGTTTCGGCTTTGTCCCGTCATTTCTTTTAGTATTCCCTTGGCTACAAATTCGGTAACTAAATCATTTGCAGTTTTATAAGTGCTATTCGTAATTTCTTTAACTTGGTTAACGTGTACTACTGGTTTCTTGAATAGGTATTGTAATAACATTATTGCATTGTTCGATCTTTTACCAAAATTTGAGTTAATATTTGACTCTAATCGAGCTTTTAATTCAAGCACATCAGAAAGTGTTTGTGTGGCATTTTCAGCAGTTTCTGCTACACCAACCAAAAAGTATTTAAGCCATTGTTTCATGTTGTTTTTTGATCTTACAAAAGTGAGGTTGTCATAATATAATCCTTTGTTTTTTTCAAAAAATGCAGAGAGATATAATAAAGGTTTATTTAGAATTTTTTGGTCAACCAAAAACAAAGTTATAAGCAGACGTCCAATACGTCCGTTTCCATCTAAAAAAGGGTGAATGGTTTCAAATTGGTAATGTGCAATACCAATTTTAACTAAAGCGGGTACACTGATTTCTTCATTGTGTAGGAATTTTTCCAAATCACCCATTAATTCATTTACATAAGCTTGATTAGGCGGAATAAAAACAGCATCTGCCAATGTATTGCCTCCAATCCAATTTTGCGATGTTCTAAATTCTCCTGGTTGCTTGTTTTCTCCTCTAACACTATCTAAAAGAATTTGATGGGTTTTTTTGATTAAACGAGATGATATAGGTAAATTTTCTAATTCTTGAATTGCCTGGTTCAAAGCTTTTATGTAATTGTTTACCTCAACCCAATCATTTTTTCTTTCTGGTGATATTTCATCTTCGTCTAAAAGTGCCTCGTCCATCTGGGTCTGGGTTCCTTCAATTCTACTTGAAACAACGGCTTCTTTAGTAACATGCAACTGTATAAACAAATCAATATTGGGAACGAGCTTAGAAAATGAATTTAATTCACCTAACTTTATTGCTGCCTTTTCTAGGAGCTTATTGATACTTTGGTCTTCCCAAATCCAAGAATCGTTAACCACATTTGGCATAAAATAAGTATAACCTGTTGGGTCTTTTAGCTCTTTTCCTGCTATGAATTTGTCTAAGTTTATCATTGATTATTATTATGATAGCAAAGTAACATAAAATTTTCTTTATTTTACTTTACATGCCTAAAACTAAAATAACTGTTTTTTTATTTTAGTTTAAGCTAATTATGCATAATTCGATTTGGAGGTTCATTTGAACTGTTCTCAATTATCTGTATCTCCACTTCTGTTAACCCAAACAAACTCATAAACCATTTGGTCTATTTGGGATTATAGGTCAAGAATTTGTTTTTATGTTTTCTGAAGCTGTGATGAGAAGGACGAAGACCGATTTTCCTTTTCTTTTTTATGATTTTATTGTTAAAAAGAGTTCATAACATTTAATGTGAAATGTGCGCTATTGTGCTTGAAAGGGCTATTTTTAGGTTCAAATTTAATTTAAAATGCCACTTTTTCAGCGGACTATTATTAAGAAACATCTTCTAGACCTTAATAATAAAGAGATTGACGATGCGTACAACAAGTTTACAGCTTACTTTCAAAACCCAACCATTCAAAATAATATAAGAAATTCAAAAGAGGAACAGTTTCAAGAAGGTTTTTTGAGAGAGCTTTTTGGCAACGTTCTTAATTACACATTGAATCCTAATCCCGGATTTAACTTAACTACAGAGTTAAAAAATACGACTAATAGTAAAAAAGTTGATGGGGCTGTTGTTATTAATGATAAAGCTGTTGCCGTTATTGAATTGAAAGGAACTGATACAACTGATTTAAGTAAGATTGAAACGCAAGCTTTTGGATACAAGAATAATCAATCGGAATGTACTTATGTGATTACGTCAAACTTTGAAAAGTTGCGTTTTTATATTGATAACACCATAGATTTTGAGGAATTTAATTTGTTTACATTATCCAGAGAACAATTCAATTTGCTTTATCTGTGTCTTTCCTTTAAGAATATTAAAGACAATGTTCCAAAGCGTTTAAAGTTGGAGTCGGTTTCTCAAGAAGACCAGATTACCAAAAAACTCTACAAAGATTATTCTGATTTTAAACGTGCTCTATTTACAAATTTGGTTGAACTGAATCCTGAATTTGACAAGTTACTCTTGTTTAAAAAAACTCAAAAACTTCTTGATCGATTTCTTTTCATCTTGTTTGCTGAGGATAGACTTTTATTACCGACCAATCTTATTTTTAGAATCAATCAAGAATGGAAGAACCTTGTTTCAGCTCGTGTTCCTGTGTCGCTTTATGAACGTTATAAAATGTATTTTAACGATCTGAATCTTGGTGCAAAAGTTACCTTACCTGCATTTGGAAAATCTACGGGAGATGCTATCGTTGCTGAATTTGAAATCTTCGCATACAATGGTGGGTTGTTTCAACCGGATGAAGTTTTGGATCATGTGAAAATTGATGATGTCCTATTACATAGTTATTCAGAAAAATTAAGTCATTATGATTTTGATAGTGATGTAGATGTAAATATTCTTGGGCATATTTTTGAAAACTCGCTGAATGAGATTGATGAGATAAAAGCTGAACTTGAAGGACAAACAGTTGAAAAGACAAAAACTAAGAGGAAGAAGGATGGTGTGTTTTATACACCCAAATACATTACCAAGTATATTGTTGACAATACGATTGGAAAACTGTGTGAGGAGAAGAAAGTAAATCTAGATATCAAGGATGAATATTACATCAATGACAAAAAGCAACAAACCCGAACTAAAAAGGCACTCCTTGATAAACTGGCTGAATATAGAAAGTGGTTATTAGAACTTACAATTTGTGACCCTGCCTGTGGATCTGGAGCCTTTTTGAACCAAGCACTCGAATTCTTAATTAGCGAACATAGATATGTAGATGAACTCCAAGCAAAATTAATGGGGGATGCGATGATTCTTAGCGATGTAGAGAACAGCATTTTGGAACATAACATTTATGGTGTGGATTTGAACGATGAATCCGTTGAAATTGCGAAACTTTCTTTGTGGTTGCGCACTGCACAAAAAGGAAGAAAGTTGAACTCCTTGAATAACAACATCAAATGTGGGAACTCCTTGATCGATGATCCCGAAGTAGCTGGTGAAAAAGCCTTTTCCTGGGAGAAAGAATTTCCGGAAGTATTTGCTAAGGGTGGTTTTGATGTGGTAATTGGGAATCCGCCTTATGTACAACATAGAAATCTTATTCAATTTAGTACATTTTTCAAAGAAAACTTCAAAGTGTACACAGGAACATCGGATTTGAGTGTTTATTTCTTTGAAAAAGGACTAGAAATTTTAAAAATGAATGGAGAATTAGGTTTTATTAGTACAAATAAATTTTTTAATACGGAATATGGAATTCCTTTACGGAATCATTTATCCAATTTGTCAATAAATCAAATTGTAAATTTTGAACAAGTAGCAATTTTCGAAGGTGCATTAGTGTCAAGTGTACTAATTACAATCACTAAAGCACGTCCAACGAGTGAGGATTTGTTTTTAGTTGAATTTCAAAAAGAATCGATGAATGCTGAAAAGTTTGATTGTGAATTACAGATAAGTAGAAGACTAATCAAAAGGAGCCTTTTAGTGAATGCACCTTGGCTATTTGGTGAAAATGAAATTTTATCAATTATAAATAAAATCAAAGAAAAAGGTGTTCAATTTGGAGACCTGCCAGAATTAAAAATAAACCGTGGAATAACAACTGGGTTCGACGATGCTTTTATTATTTCAGAGGAATTATACATACAACTTATTAGAAAGGATGAAAACAACTCCAAAATATTAAAGCCAATACTGAAGGGTAAGGACATCAAAAGATATTCAATTGATGATTCTAAACTTTGGATTATCAACTCACACAATGGTTTAAATAATAAAACTGAAAGAATTAATTTAGAAAATGATTACCCTCTGTTGTATGAACATTTAAATACAATCAATACATTATCGAAAGGTAAAGTTGAAAAACGATCTGATAAAGGAAAACATTGGACAAATTTGAGAAGTTGTGCTTTTTTAGAAGAGTTTGACAGAGAAAAAATTGTTTGGGGTTTAATTACAGGAAATTGGAACTTTGCCTTGGACAAGAACTTCAATTATTTGTCAAGTGCATCTTATTTTCTTACCACAGATAAATATCCGTTAAAATTCATACTTTGCCTTTTAAATAGTAGATTGTATCAGTTTTATTTTGAAAATATTGGTGAACAAACAGCGGGTGGAGCATATGTTTTAAAGAAAACTTCAGTTGAGAAATTTATATTACCAATTGTTCCAATAGAGATCCAAAATCTATTAATTGAAAAGGTTGATTTAATTATTCAAACAACCGAATCTATTAATAAATTAAGGCAAACGTTTTTATCATTATTAAACAGTAAGTACAATTTAGAAAAGGTTAATAATAAAATTGAAAACTGGTATCATCTTGAATTCAATGATTTCATTAAAGAACTTGGTAAAATTGGGTTAAAACTCTCTTTGTCAGACGAATTGGAATGGCTTAATTTTTTCAAAGATCAGAAGTTAAAAGTGTCTGTTTTAATAGACCAATTAAGCAAAACTGAAAAGGAAATAGATCGATTGATCTATTCAATTTTTGGCTTAACAGAGGCAGAAATTAAAATTGTAGAGGGGATATGAATCAAAACTTATCCAGAGATGAAAAGTTAAAACTTTACATAAAGGGAGCAAAAGAATTTTATCCTGATATTTCTGTTAATTCAGCGTTTTCTATATATTCGGGTGAACAGAATTATCCAACCTCTGGAAAAATTCAGTTAAATCACGGTATTGTTGATCCAACCTTATTTTCTACTGGAACTTTAGAGGTTGTTCATTATACTAGTGTTCAATCTTTTTTTGACATCATTAATTCTGAGCACATTAGGTTGTACAACTGTTATAACTTAAATGATCCAAAAGAAATAGAACATGGGCTAAAAACACTTGAATTCCCTTTTGATTCAGATTGGCTAATTGATATAAAGCAAAACCATTTTATATTATCTGCATCAAAATATGATGACCAATTGAGAGATAATTTCAATATGTGGAGATTATATGGTAAAGAGGGAATGGGAATTGGACTTGTATTTGAAGTCCCTCAAGAAATAAAATACTGGACTGGAATTAATATGTCAAAAATTGAATATTCATCCTGTCCCATCTCAAATTCAAATTCCAAAAAATATTTTGATTATCATAAAGACTTCCAATCAAAATATGCGCTTTTTGAGAAAACACCTTCGATAATACCTTTATTGGCGTCATTTCATAAAGATGAAATTTGGAAAATTGAAAATGAAACGAGAATTGTTGTTTATTGTCCGTTTAATGACTTTACATTAAAACCTAAAGAAAGTGCCTTTGATATTTTTAATCCCTTTCTTTCAAAAACAATTTCGCATACGATTAATTCAAACGGAGATAATGTTTCTTATGTGAAAATGCCTATTTCACAAATTAGTATGAAAAAGAAACATAGTATAAAAACTGAAATTGATATTCAGGATACTTATTTGAAAAGTCATCCCTATTTACAATTAAAAAAGGTCATCTTAGGACCTAGATTAGTTCATTCGAAACAGCTTGATCGAGTTTTGGTTTTTATTGAAAACGTTATAAAAGAAAAAATAGGTGAAAGAATTCATATTTTGGAATCGCAATATAAAGACGTTTACAAAGAACAATAAATTAAATTCAAATAAAACAAAGATTTGAAAGAATTAAACCAAAAGAATTTTATGTTCAAATTTCATAAATGCAATCATTACTTGGAATTGTCACTCATGAACAATACTATTTTCTTTTCAAGTATTGAGGATTTTAATGATCCTTTTGAAACGCTGTTTTCCATAAAGTCGTGGAATAATGATATACTAGGAGAAGAATATTTTTACAAACGAATTTTCCCACATACAGCATTATCAAGAATAGAAAAACAACATCATAATGAAATAATCAATTCGCGTAGAAATGATCCAGCTAAAGACATAATGCTAAATCATGATCTTAGAAATTCTATCTTAGCCATTTTAAGGGATCTTTTTGGAGTCGCATGCTTTTCTTCAACTTATGATGAATTATTAATGTGGTCCCATTACGGGGATATTGGCAAAGGTGTTTGTTTAATATTTGATAAAGAAATCCTTTTCAACAAAAATAAAGAAGGATACCCGAAAATTGAAAAAGTGAGTTATATCGAAAAATTGCCTTCTATTGATGTTCATCTAACTGAAACTCGAATTCATTTTGATACTACCCCTATTATTACATCAAAACGCAAAAATTGGTCTTATGAAAAAGAAGTGCGCGCATTTATTGATTTTGGTAAATTAAATCCGCAAATTCAATCATCCAGTGCTCTATTAAATGGGAAGGATAAGAGTTTAAGGAATCTTAAATTCAATTCAAAAGCATTCAAAGGATTAATATTTGGTCATAATTGTACTGTTGAATGTAGGGATAATTTGAAAACAATTTT
>CAIUSK010000412.1 GCA_903901805.1 uncultured Flavobacteriales bacterium | reverse complement strand
GCTTGGAAAAGATTTTACTAAATTTAACAATTCCGTAATTTTATTGTGGTTAATAGATGGTATCTTTGCAACGAGTTACTTTTCATAGTAGTAATTCGAGTTTATAGTTTTAGCATAGTTTAGCAAAAAGAGGAACAAGATCAAACTTGTTCCTCTTTTTGCTTATATCAATTTAGATTAAACATGCTATATTTGAGAATGAAACTATTTTTCTTCTTTTCTTTCCTTTTGTTCTTCAAACTAGTTAATAGTCAAGACACTTTAAATATTTGCTCATTTAACATTCAATTTTTAGGCAACTTTAAAAATAAAGATAATGTTACCTTGGGTAAAATATTGAAACCCTATGACATGGTAATTATTCAAGAATTAGTCGCCCCTCCAATAGCTGGTTATTTTGCTGACCGAACACCTTACAAAATAGATGAAGAAAGTAAAGCATTTCTGACTGAGATGAAAAAAGCAGGATTTTCATTTTGGCTTTCATCGGAAGATACTGGTCCTACAAAAAATCATGTAAACTCTTCTGCTAGCGAATGGTGGATTGTTTTTTATAAACGCACCAAAATTCATTGTGACTCTTCTAGGTATTTTGGTTTCGTGAGTGAACCTCTGGTAGCAAACCCCAATCAAGATAGAGTATCTTATGTTTTTCCATTCAAAACTGTTAAAGGAAATTCCACTTTTTCGCTAATACCCGTACATTTAAATCCCGGTGACTCAAAAGAGGACTATGCAAGAAGGCAAACAGAATTTAGTTATTTGTTCAACTGGACAAAGAAACAAACTGAAAAAAATAAAGATTTTTTGATTCTAGGAGATTGTAATATTTACGAGGCAAGTGAATTCTCTCATTTTAAAAATTATGATTACTATAGTTTGAATGATAAATGTAAATCAACCAATACGAAAATGTATGAATCCAAAGAAAAAGGAAGGCCATACGATCATATTTTCTATAATTCACATAGTAAAGAGGATCTCATTTTAAACTCATTTGGCGCTATTGACCTTAGAAAAGCTGCCAAAACGTTTAACCCGACTAATGTTTTAGATCCTTATGACCACGATGATTTTCGTGCGAAATATTCAGATCATGTACCTGTTGTATTTCAACTTATTACAGGAAAAGACACCGATTAATTATTTTTCAAGAATTTTTTGAATATCTGGTCGGAAATATAAGTCAGACTTAAGAACTTTTCCATCTTCGCGATAAATTGGTTTTCCATTTTCATCCAATTTACTCATGTTAGACCGTTGAATTTCATTAAACACCTCTTCGATTTTATGCTGTAAACCATGTCGTAAAATCGTTCCACATAAGATATACAATTGGTCTCCAAGAGCATCTGCAATTTCTACTAAATCATTTTTTGAGGCAGCTTCTAAATATTCTTCATTCTCCTCTTTCATTAAATTGAAGCGCAATTCTACTTCTGAAGCTGTTAAATCACTTGTTGGTTCGTAATGATTCTTTATTCCAAAAGAATTATGAAAAAGCTCAACTTGGTCAATTATTTCTTTAAATTCCATTTTTTCTTTCTGGTTTTTGAGGGTTTATTTTCCTGCAGAAATCCAATCGATTCCTTTTTTTAACTGATTGAGCGTAAACTCCTCAGGACTCTCTTTTTCTGGCTTATAATCATATTCCCAATTGGCAACTGGAGGCATACTCAATAAAATAGACTCTGTTCTGCCACCTGATACAAGGCCAAATTTAGTACCTCTATCATGAACTAAATTAAACTCCACATAGCGACCCCTGCGCATCAATTGCCATTTTTTTTGTTGTTCTGTAACAAGTTCATCCTTACCTAGTTCAATTTGAGTATGGTATAGTTGAGGGAAAGCTTTACCCAGTGCTAAACAGAATTCAAGTATTTTCTCTTTTGGTAGAGAAGTATTTTCATGTGACTGATGATCAAAAAAGATTCCACCTACTCCCCTAGTTTCATTTCTGTGTCCGATAAAAAAATAGTCATCCGCCCAATTTTTAAATGTTTGATAAAAGGAAAGATCGAAAGAATCACAAATTTCTTTGAGTTTCAAATGAAAAATAGCAACTCGATCAGGTGTAACATAATGGGGGGTTAAGTCGATACCACCCCCAAACCAGTATGTTCCATTATCTAATTCAAAATAACGGACGTTCATGTGTATGATCGGAATATAGGGGCTTTTGGGATGCAATACGATAGATACACCAGTTGCAAAAAAAGAATCACCTGCAGTGCCTAATTGCTTTTTCATTTCTGATGTAACAGAACCATGTACAGCGGAAAAAGCTACTCCACCTTTTTCAATAATATTCCCGTTAGCAATTGTGTTTGTTCTTCCTCCTCCACCTTCCTCGCGATTCCAATCGTCCATCTGGAATTTGCCTTTACCATCAAAGTATTCCAATTGGTTACAAATATACTCTTGAAGATTTTTAAATTCAGCGTGAATAAAATCCTTCATGTTAGTTATCGATGTAGCATTTCACATTCTCAAAACCACCTGTTTCAAAGTTTGGTTTCAAATCAAAATCCATAATCACTCCATTTGCTTCTTTTCTAAGTAATACATAGGACGTGAAGTATTTTGCAACATCATAACCATATATTACCATACCAGTAATATCCGCGTTGTAGTAATCTCTGTATTTTCGGTGTAATGATTTCACCCCTGCATCGTGGTAATTAAATGATGGAAAAGGAGTTCTGTAATTCACGAAATGCATGTTATATTTAGCTCTAACTCCAGTTACTGCCTCGCCATATTTTAACCAATCCTTGTGACCAAAAAGTGTTAAACCAGTGTACGGTTTTAGTAATGTCATAAATTCAATTACCTCCGATTTTTCATTAGATGCAAACACAACAATACTAGC
>CAIUSK010000411.1 GCA_903901805.1 uncultured Flavobacteriales bacterium | reverse complement strand
TATCTAAATCTTCCTTTAGCCAAGATTTATGCGTGCCATATCGAACAATTTCTTTGAGTTTGATTTCAGAAATTCTATCCAGTTTATTCTCAATCTCATTGAGTTTTTTTGTTAATCTATTGGTGGTCTCTTGATTGTCTTGGTGAAAAATTAAAATGTAACTTATTGCATAGGCAATTAAGAATGCCAGTGATATAAAATAAGATCTATATTTAACGAGGACATTCTTCAATGGGAGATTGGGTTATTTACCGATTTATTTTTCAGTAGTGAATATACTCCCATTTTTAGGTGCTCAAAATCTTCTTCAATATATTGGTCATTCCGGAAAAAATAATGAGCGTGTTGTTGATATGGGTGAATGTAATTTTCATAACAGGGCAATACATGATTTTCCCATTGATAAATAATATCTTCTAGGGAGTATCCACGTGTTTCCTTGTCTCGTAGAATTCTTCTTTTTAATTGAATTTCTGGATCGAGTTTAACAAAAATGGTTAGGTCTAAAAATTGCCTAATTTCTTCATAATGCAAGATAAAAAGCCCTTCAATAATGAGTATTTCTGATGGGTGAATGGTTATGTAACTGATTAAATCTGGTGGCGAATTAAAGTGATATTCTTTTAAAGTAATACTTTCTCCGTTTCTAATTTTGGTTAAATCTGCACTGATTCTTTCGCGGTCTAATGCCGTTGGTAAATCAAAGTTAACCTTCCCATTGTCGTCTTTTTCTTGTTTTTCAATGGGTAAATAATAATTATCCAATGAAATCACGGATGGATTTGAATGCTTAAATTCTTCTTTTAATCGATTTAATAGAGTAGTTTTCCCAGAACCACTTCCTCCGCAAATGCCAATTATCATACTTGATGGATATGGCACGAATTTACGAAATAAAAGCCTTTTTCGTCTTAGTTTTTGGTTAAACCCTTAAAATATTCTTCCAGTGATTTGGCTTCTAATTTTAATGTCAACGGCAATATTCCATTTTGTTGCGCAAATTCTGCTATGTTTAGTCGAATATCTACAAGCTCAGATGCCTCAATCAACCAGCCTTGCTCAAATTTTCGAACTGCCTGAACTCCCTGAATTTTTTGAAGTTCTGTTTTGCTTACGGTTTTGTTAAATTCAACAAATACAGTTTGTTTGTTGTCGGTGTATTTTATCTCGCTTGATATGTTATCCGCAACAAGCACACCTTGCTTAATAATCAAGACTCGTTGACAAATTGCTTCTACTTCTTGCATGATATGCGTGGAAAGCAACACTGTTTTTTCCTTACCAATGTTTTTAATTAGCTCGCGTATTTCCACCAATTGGTTAGGATCAAGTCCGGAAGTTGGCTCGTCTAAAATCAATACTTCGGGATCATGTATGATTGCTTGCGCAAGCCCAACTCGCTGTTTGTATCCTTTGGATAACGCTTCAATTTTTTTATGTTGTTCCACGCCAAGACCCACCAAGTCAATCATTTCGTTCACCCGTTGTTTCAGGTTTTTTATTTTGTAAATTCTACCCACAAATTCTAAATACTCGCGCACGTACATGTCGGTATATAAGGGGTTGTTTTCTGGTAAATAGCCTATTTTTTGCCGTGTTTTTAAATTGTTTGTATCCACCGGAATTCCGCAAACAGAAACACTTCCCTCCGAAGCAGGTATAAATCCTGTGATGATTTTCATAGTGGTAGATTTTCCTGCCCCATTTGGACCTAAAAAACCTACAACCTGTCCTTTCGGTATTGAAAAACTAACATTTTTTACTGCGGCCTGTTCACCGTAATACTTAAACAAATTATTGATTTCAATCGACATGTGTAATGTGTGTTATGACAAGTATAAAATTAACCTTTTCCGAGGGATTGATACAAATATGTTAAGATATTCTTTACAATTGAATGTTACTAACGAACGAAATGAAATAAAAATAACCTTCTTCAATCGAATTTTTAACGAATCACATGAATGTAGCCGTTTTTTTCACCCTTTTCATAGCTTAATTTATAGAAATAAACTCCATCAATTAAAGTTGCCGTGTCTAGACTTAATCCTTCAAATGGAACACCTGTATTTGATTGTTTGTAGACTAAATTTCCCCATCGATTCAATACATAAAATGTAAATTCTTGGCATGTTTCAAAATAGTTTTCTAAGTCTAAATTATCATTGATACCATCACCGTTAGGAGTTATTACATTCGGAAACTCGAAATCATCAAATGTGAAAATTTTCAAAATGGATAGATCAATTTCAGAAATAGGAGACTCACACCCATTTACCGTAACAGTTGAGCTGTAAATCCCAATATCTTCAATATCAAAAGAAAACGTATTAGCAACTGAAGATGATGAAAAATTATTTGGCCCTGACCAATCAAAAGTGCCACCATTAACTGAGTCTGCTTGAAAATTCATTATATCACCAGGACATTCTACAGGACTATTGGACGATAAAACAGGCGGCGCAGGAATGGGGTACACTATAAGGTTGTATGTGATGGTTGAATCACAACCTAGCGTTGTTTGTAGGAAAAATGGATAAGTTCCTGTGGCATTCATTGTTTGACCTTGAAAAGAAAATGATTCACCTTCACACAAGGAAGTGTCTCTTACAAATGAATAGGCAGGATTAACCTGTAACGTTAAATGAATAATGGAATCACAGCCAGCAATTGTTTGCAAGGCTAGGGTATAGGAGCCAGGTAAATTTAAGTTTTGATTCCCAAGGGAATAACTTTCATTTGAACAGATTGTAGTGTCAATATTGATGTCATAAATTGGATTAACTGTAATTGGTTGAATTAAGGTGTCGCTATTGCATCCATTGAGGGTGAAAAATGCACTGTAATTGCCACTATTTATGGCTGAAGCATTCGGAATAATTGTATCTAAAATTGATGTTGAAAAATTGTTTGGTCCCGTCCACGTGCAACTTGCGTTCGGCAGAGAATCAATACTTAAAAAGAGGCTATCTGTTTCGCACAGTGGACTAGGGAAATTGATGATTGGAGTTGGAACTTGAGGTGGTTGATCAATAGTAAAAGGCTGTGAAACAATACATCCCTGAGGACTTTTCACATAG
Organism: uncultured Flavobacteriales bacterium; assembly: GCA_903901805.1. GTDB lineage: Bacteria > Bacteroidota > Bacteroidia > Flavobacteriales_D > Crocinitomicaceae > UBA952. The sequence continues at coordinate 1,890 of CAIUSK010000411.1, read as the reverse complement.
GCCGTATACGTTCCTGCTGGTAAATTTGAAAACGTACTTGTTGAAACGTAAGTGATTCCATCTATGGAATACGTAAGTGCTCCGGTTCCTGCAGCAGTTATGGTTACTGACCCATCAGAAAAACCAAAGCATGAAGCATCAGTAGCAATAGCTGAAATTAATATTAAGGGTATAAAAAGGGGAGCCTCGACATCAAAAGTAGGCGTTCCTTGAGGTGTTCCATTGAATGTGGCATTCCCTTGACTATTTAGGTAGTTGTTATTAAATTTATAATACGCCAACAAACCAGGTTGAGTGCTTAGCAGGAGAAAATTCATGTTTTGTTGTATTTCAGTTTCGGTTCTGACGATGTTCCAAATACGAACCTCATCAATATTTCCTCTAAAATGTTCAACTGGAACTGTATTTCCTGGTCTTGCACCAATGGCAGTAATTAAATTGTTTTGTACTAAATCCCCTGTTGCCGGTAATTCATTTACCTTGCAACCATTTACATAATACTTTATCAATGCTCCATCATATGTTGCTGCGATATGATACCATTCATTTATGGGCAAGACAATTGGATTTGTACAAAAATAAAATCCTGTTGTAGTAGTAATTCCGAATAAAGTAGGACGAAACAAATAGTTAGCATCGGCAGCTCCTGTATGCTTGGATATAATATTTGAAACGGTTGAATTAGATTTTCGGATTATGGCCTCCACTGTTATTTGTGTCCCAGTTATATCTAAATCGCCAATATCAACATAGCGCGCACCTGCACCAATTGTATTCAAAGAATTTTGGCTACAGATAAACAGTGGAATAGAAATAAGAAGAAAGGAGAGGAGTGTTTTCATGAGTTTGGTAGTCAATTTTTTGAAAGAAAAGATCTAAAGGATTTATCCCGAAGGTTCATAATGGGTCTTTCAAAAAAAGTATATAGAATATAAGATGCTAAAATGATAAAAAACCAGGCGCTGAAATATTGAATAAAACCATTGGTAGATGCAAAATTGATACGAATAACTTCAATTACTAAGGCTAAGTTTATTAAATACATGGAGTAAGATATTTTACTAATAAAAGTAGCAAATGCCGTAAAAACACTTTCTTTTAGTCGAAGGGAATGGAAAAAAGGAATTGACAAACTCAGAGCCATCGGTGATAAGGTTAAATATACGACTTGTGCAAATTTAGACGTTACATCTAGGTCAATAGTTCGCTGGTAACATAAAATTAATATACAAATCACTAGGAATAAGAGTTTATAAGCTGAAAAGAAAGTTGAATAATAAGTATACAACCAGGCGAAAAACAGCCCAAAGGCTATGCTGTCTAATCGCATCAGTACGACTTTCTTAAAGGTGATATCATAGAAGAAAGTATCGATATGGGGTGTGGTATTGCACCAGCGAAAAATAATGGTTGACCCAATCATTACTAATATGGTGAGTAAAAAGGCAGTTTTTTTGCTTAAGAATTTTAAAAGTAAAAAGAATAAAACGGGTGAAGTGAGGTAAAACCATTCCTCTACACTTAAGCTCCAAGATTCCCAGAAAAAATCATAAAAGGGTTCGGTTAAATTTTGCAAGAAACATAAAAAAGTCCAGTTAGCTTGTTCAATATCGCCTTTAATCCATTCATTTTTCACTACAACATAATTCAACCCAAGGATTAAAAAATAGAGCGGTAATGTACGGAACCATCTCCGTTTCCAAAAGGAAAGAAGTTCATAGATACTCGATGACTGATTAAAGTCTCTGAGCATAATTCCTCCGATCAAAAAACCACTCAGCACAACAAATAATTCAACTCCGTCAACAGGTTTAAAATACGGGAAATCTTTAAGGACAGTATTTTCGAGTAGAATAGAACTATGGCCTAATACAACAACTAGAATTGCTG
>CAIUSK010000410.1 GCA_903901805.1 uncultured Flavobacteriales bacterium | reverse complement strand
TTTATCGGTCAGTTATTTAGTATTCCCATAAAAACCAATGATCCAGAGAAGTTGAAGCGTCGTTTGTTTGAGAAATATAAGATTGAAATTCCTGTTGCAGTTCAAAATGGAAATGCATATTTACGCTATTCTATACAAGCCTTCAATAATCAGCAAGAATTGGATTATTTGTATGATTCAGTTGCGGAACTTTTGAAGGAAGGCTATTTATTCAATTCAGGAAAATAAACCTCTCCTAGTAAAATTGAGTTGAATACAAAATATTGACATTTTACAAGGTCTTTTCCATTTATTTCGCACCAAAAAAGATCCTTGTCATCAGATGTCATATCCTCTCCAAATTCACTTTTTTGAGGCGTATTAGATTTGATTCGAAACATGCGAAGCTTTGTGGTAGTTCCATTTGTTTCTTTTAAAGTAAGAATTGTAAACGGTTTACTTTTTTTAAGTGCTTCAACTTTCGTTTTGTTCAATTCATAGTTAGCCAAATTATAATGTATCTTCTTGAAATTTTGTAAGTATCTAAAAATCATTGTTGTGTCTGGGTTGTTTAATGATTTTCCCGCACTTAGAACTCGAGGGGTTTTGGATGAATTTTCAATGCGAAAACTACGCTGTGGTTTTTCTAAATTTTGCACATCAACGCTGGTAATTTCTGATTGTTTGAGTTCAAATATTTTCGTACAAACCCATTTTCTTTTATCCGCAAAAAAACGGGGCTCGATAATTCCTCGAATATCTTTTAATTTCATAATAACCGGTTGCTTGCTTTTTCCGTTTTCTGCAGTTTCCAAAAGCATGATTTGACCATAATGATCTTGTGATGCAGGTCCAATATACCACGTTTTATCCCAATCACCTGCGCTGAAAATTTCTACTTTGACGTGTTGGGCTGTCATTACGTTTGTAAACTTCTTCACTGATTTTTCCGGTAAATAGCCTTTAAACTCGATGTTTTTAAAAGCTTGTAAAATCAAAAGCATATTGGTTTGAGCGATACAACCACCTGAAGCATCTGTCCAAACTTTACCATTTCGTTTTAACGTTATTTTATTCGAGAAGGCGTCTGTGATTATGATTTTATCTACTTTACTCGTATCAGCAATACCGAATTCTAACAGATCTTTATCCGATTTTCCACTTCCTTTGACAACTGAATAGGTGAAATAACCGAGAACGACTAAAAGAACAACGGAACCCGCAAGAATAATTAATTTTTTCATAGTTAATTGGGTTGTGCATATTTTCTTTTACGCAAGTAATAGATCAAGAACCCTAAAAGAATAATAATCGTTACGGGTAAAAGCATATTAATAAATCGCAGCATATTTGCTTTCTTTTGAACTTTTTTCTTGTCAATCGGACGAAGGTCTATTTGTTTACTTCGGATATCAATAATCGAGTTTTCACCCATCATATAATCCACTAGATTTTGAAGAAATTCTTGGTTTCCAAATATCAACGGAACGTTCATTTCAACCAATTTTGGATCATACTTTAGGTCATTAATTCCAATTGGACGATACATGAATTTTCCTTCCTTGGTTTGGGTTGAATCATATTGATTTTTTATCCATGAGCCATTTCCAATAAGAACTACTTTGCCTTCTTTACTTGCCTTATCAATGAATTTTGCATCGGGGTTTTTGGCAAAATCATCCACAATTCTATTTTTAAAATGGGATTGGAATTTACCTTCAACCAGTCCTGCAAGGCAAAGTTTGTTGTTTTTATCCTCTGTGTTTTCAACTAGTTTAGGATTGTCCTTCATCAGACGAGGCATTTCTAAACTTATGATTGGTGCCATACCCTGTGAATTTGAGTTGGTGGAACTCGTTAAAATAGGTGACGCTGCAATATCGGGTTGTTTAACAAATTCAATTCTACTCGCGTATTTCAGGAGTACTGGTTCAACATTTCTTGATGTTGGATGGTCTGTAGGACTTGCCATTATGTAATAATACCAGGGAGCGAGGGCATTTTTTGCATAAGGGAATAACATGGGAGCACAATTGACATCAAGGACATAATCATCATGAAGTTTTAATCCATAATCATAGAGCATTTTATCCAATCCGGTGTTTAGTCTACTGGAATAAGTAACTCCTTTTGCCTTTAATGAATCGGCATTGAAATCAAGTGCATCAACAAAACACATGAGTTTACCCCCACGCATTACAAATTGATCAATAACATATAGATCTTTCATGCTAAACGCTTGTTTTGGCGCAGCAATAATCAATCCGTCCAATTCATCCAGAGAAGCTATCGAATCATTGATACGAACATCTTTAATTTTGTAGTAAGGTTTTAAAAGTGATCGTGCGCGAATAGTCTGAGCATAGCTAAGCTCGCCATGACCTTGTAAAAAACCAATTTTTGGTTTGGTTTTCTGAATCGACCTTCTAATGGAGCTAATAATGTTATATTCAAGATTATTGATAGCTTGGTCAATTATTTCTGTTATTTCATTTAATGCCAAGGGCTTACCGCTTTGTGATCCGGGTAAAAACTGAATGGTATTTACTGTTGTTCCACCATAATCAATCGTTGCTCCTGGCCATAAAAGCAATTGATTTTGTGAACCATCTTTGATGTAGGAGAGATCTAGAGGTATAATTCCCTTTCCTTGGTCGTATAAGTTTTTAAAAAGTTCTTTTTTTTCTTCTTCGGTTCCTTTGTTCGGATCTATAAAAATATACTCAATTCGATCACCAACAATTGATTTGAATTCCTTTAATCGATCTTCTAAAGTGGTTCTGAATAATCTAATTTCAGCCGGTAAATTTCCATCCAGGTATATTTTGATACTTAATCGATTTTCGAAATTATTTTTATTTTTTAGAAATTGAATTGTACCATCTGAAAGTGAATATCGTTGATCCGAAGTAGTATCAATTCTAAAGTATAAATAAGCTCCAAGAACATTTACCAAAATGAGTGCGCCTGCTAAAACCCCTAAAAAGGTCCAATTGTAAAAGCGATCTGTATATTTCTTTATATTCATTTTATTTCCTGTAAGATTTTAAAACAGTCATTGCTGAAAAAAGGAAAAATCCGATTAAACTCATAAAATAGACTAAATCACTTGTATCTATAACCCCTTTTTTGATAGAATCATAATGTGTAGTCATCCCAAATGCGCGAACAATTGTATCAAATTTACCCATGAGATTGTAAGAGCCCAATAAATTAAATCCATCATAAAATAGCCAGCACAAAAACATCGATAGAATAAACGCCACAATTTGACTCGAAGTAATGGAAGAAGCAAAAATACCAATGGAAATAAATGAAGCACCTAATAAAACAAGTCCAATATAAGACGTGATTGTGGCTCCCGTGTCAATAATCCCAACTGGATCACCTAAATAATACATGGTGAAATAATAAACCAATGTTGGAGCCAAAGCAATCAAAAGCAATGTTACGGACGCGGCATATTTTGCAAGTAAAATCTGCAAATCAGAAATTGGCCTGGTAAACAATAGTTCAATCGTACCTGTGCGTTTCTCCTCTGCGATCGACCGCATGGTTATTGCAGGAATTAAAATAAGGAAAATGATGGGCGAAAGATTAAAAAACGGTATCAAATCTGCTTCAACTCCTTCTAATAAGTTGGTGTTATAGGAGATTACCCAATGAAATAATCCGGAGGCAATGAGGTAAATTAATATAAATACATATCCAATGATGGAGCTTAAAAAACTCTTTATTTCCTTTAGATAAAGTGCCAGCATAGGGTATAAAATTAAAACTCAAAGTTAATATTTAGTAATGACATAAGATCATTATTAATTATGACTTCGGTGAAGTTTTAAACGAAGAATTTAACAATTCGAGGTGTGCATGAAATCTTGCGTGCGAGCCTTTCTGTTTAAAAGGCTGGTTTTTCAGGTGAATTTTGCAAGATAGCATCGATTTTACCCATAATTTCTGTAGTTAAACTATCTTTTGCATCAATCGCTTTCAAGTTTTCTACCAATTGTTTTTCTTTACTTGCACCTAAAATAACGGTGCTTACATGTGGGTTTTTTAAACACCAAGCTAAACTCATTACAGGTAAATTAAGATTCAATTCTTCAGCTAATTCTGTTAGTTTTTTAACTTTTTCAATACGCTCAACGGTAAAATTCTTTTCTTTTAACCAGTCCAATCCCTCCATTCCTAATCGTGTGTTTTTGGGAAACGAATCATTGTATTTACCGGATAAAATTCCACTCGCTAAAGGAGACCATATCGTTGTTCCAAGGCCAACAGTTTCATACATTTTTGCAAATTCAACTTCAATTTTATCTCTACAAAACATGTTGTATTCGGGTTGTTCAACAATGGGACCGATTAAATGATTGTTTTTGGCAACCATGTGTGCTTCCATGATTTCTTGTGCGCTCCATTCGGAAGTACCCCAATAAAGAATCTTTCCTTGCAATACTAACTGATGCATCGCCCAAACAGTTTCTTCGATAGGTGTTTGTTTATCTGGTCTGTGACAAAGAAATAAATCCAGGTAATCCAGCTGGAAACGCTCTAATGCTTGGTTACAACCTTCAATTATATGTTTTCGACTAAGTCCTTTTTGGGTTGGTAACTGACCACCAGTGCCAAAAAAAACTTTGCTACTAACTAAAAATGTATCCCTCGACCAATTTTTCTTTTTTAATATTGATCCCATCACAATTTCGCTCTGACCGCGAGCATAGATCTCTGCATTGTCAAAAAAGTTAATTCCATTGTCGTATGCAATATCCATTAATTTTTCGGCAACATCATCTCCAATTTGCTTACCAAATGTCAGCCAAGACCCTAACGATAATCTACTTATTTGCAATCCGGATTTCCCCAAGTTGTTGTATTCCATGTTCTTTATTTTAATGTTGTAGGACAAACAAAATTTGTTCGTGCAATGTTCGTTTTTGCAATCGCTGAGTAGCCTCCAATGACATCTTTTACTTCACTAAAACCACGAGATTTTAAAATAGATGCGGCAATAATACTTCTGTAACCACCAGCACAATGAAGGATAAACGGTTCATTTTTTGGAAATAAGTTCATTTTTTCGTTGATAAAATCCAATGGAATACTCGGTACATTTTCAACGTGCTCCGCTTCGTATTCGCCCGGTTTACGTACATCGAAAACAAGTGAATCTTTTGCTAATTCTTTTTCTAGCTCCTCCGCCGTAATTCGCTCAATGGCATCTAAATTTTTACCGTCTTTTTTCCATGTTTCAATTCCTCCTTCCAAATAGCCAATCACATTATCATATCCGACCCGAGATAATCGCTTGATTGTTTCTTCTGTTTTATCTACATCTGTAATTAAAACAATTTTTTGTTTGATATCGGGAATTAATGCGCCAACCCAAGGGGCAAATTGACCCTCTAAACCGATACTTACACTACCTGGAATAAACCCTGTTGCAAAATTAGAAGCGGTTCGAGTATCGAGAATTAGTATTTCTGGTTCGTTCATAATTGACTCAAAATCAACAAGGGACAACGGTTTCATTCCTCTCTCAAGTACGGCATTGTATGAATCATACCCGGATTTATTCAATGCTACGTTCATGCCAAAATAGGCAGGGGGTGGTAGGAGTCCAACTGTCACTTCTTGTATAAAATCACTTTCAGTCATTTCTTCTCGCAAGGCATAATTCGTACGTTTTTGATTTCCAAGCGTGTCAGTTGTTTCTTTTGACATGTTTTTCCCGCAGGCACTTCCTGCTCCATGTGCTGGATACACAATAACATCGTCAGGTAATGTCATGATTTTTGAACGCAAGGATTGATACAGAAGCCCGGCCAATGCTTCTTGGGTCATCGATGCTGCTTTTTGCGCTAAATCGGGTCTTCCCACATCTCCGATAAACAAGGTGTCACCCGAAAAAAGGGCGTATTCTTTACCGTTTTCATCGAATAATAAAAAACAGCTAGACTCCATCGTATGACCCGGAGTATGTAACACTTTGATGGA
>CAIUSK010000409.1 GCA_903901805.1 uncultured Flavobacteriales bacterium | reverse complement strand
GGAACCACAATTGATTTCATGAAGTGCGGTTGCAAAAGCGCTAATCCCAAAGAAATTTCTGCACCGATAATAAATCGGGAAAAATAGGGAGCAAAACAAGCATTAAAACCCAAGGGAAGCAACTGTTTAATTTCAAATAGCGTGATGCCAAAGGTGGGAGAAGGGTAAAGTTTTGCTGCCGCAGATAACAGAAATAAAACAGATAGAATAATTCTAAAAGTCCAAGGTAAAAAACGTTTTGCAGTTGCCATAATTCAGAATTTGATTTTTACGAAAATACGAGCAAATATTTATTGATGTAATTGCTTAACAGTTCATTAACAATTTAAGCCAGATGGATTAAGGCAAAAACGGAGTAATTCAACATGTCAAAGTAATTTCCTTCTATTCCTTCACTAATGATCGTTTTACCTTTATTGTCCTCAATTTGCTTAATACGCAATACTTTAGTTAAAATTAAATCAGTAAGTGAGCTTACACGCATATCTCTCCAAGCTTCGCCATAATCGTGGTTTTTATTTTCCATGAGTTCAAATGCTTCATGTGCAATTTTATCATACCACTCAATGGCTTCTTCGGCTGATAAGTCTTCTTTAACTTCAGCACCCATGCGTACTTGAATAACCGCCATTATGCAATAATTTACAATTGCCATAAAGGCATCTTCAAAACTTTCACCGACTTTGTTTTCTCCCGTTTCTTGAAGTGTTCGTATTCGTTGCGCCTTAATGAAAATTTGATCTGTCAATGAGCTTGGTCTTAATATTCTCCATGAAGTTCCATAATCAATTGATTTTTTCGCGAAGATATCTCTACAAACATTCATTACATTTGTATATTCAATATTAGTTTTATTCATTTTACTTTCCATGTATACAGAATCTCAATCAACTTCCTTTTCGATAAACATTAAAGGGGAGCTTTACAATTTATCTCGCCCAAAGATAATGGGAATTATTAATTGTACACCCGATTCTTTTTATGAAAATAGTCGAATCAATGATGAAAAGTCCATTCTTTTGAAAGTAGAGGAAATGATTCAAGGTGGAGTGGATATGTTGGATGTGGGAGGAGCATCAACCAGACCCGGCTCAGTTTTACCGACGATAAAAGAAGAAAAGGAACGGGTGATTCCCACGATTCAGTTAATTAAAAAGAACTTTCCAAATCTTATTATTTCGCTAGATACAGTACATGGGGAAGTTGCACAAGCTGGAATAGATGCGGGTATTGATATTATTAATGATGTCACTTCAGGCGAATTGGATGAATCAATTTTACAGGTGGCTGCCAAAAATAAAATGCCCTATGTATTGACACATTCTCCCGGGTTTGTTCGTTCTGTTCTGCCATTTGAAACTGAGAGTTTTATGTTAGATATGACAAATTTTTTATCTCAAAAAATTGCTCATTGTAAATCGATCGGCATCAACGACCTAATTATTGATCCTGGATTTGGTTTTGCAAAGACTTTAGAACAAAATTTTGAGATAATTAGTAAGTTTGAAATGTTGAAAATCTTTCATTTACCTATACTGGTTGGTATTTCCAGGAAGTCTATGATTTATAAAACATTGGGGGTTACTGCCGATGAATCTCTCCATGGAACAATTGCCTTGCAAACCATACTAGCATCAAAAGGAGCAAATATTATTAGGGTTCATGACGTGTCAGAGATGAATGATGTCCGCATCTTACTCTCAAGTTGTTAAGATTTTTTGTGAAGTTGAAACTTTTTTCATTACTTTCGTAAAACTAAAACCGAAAAATCGTTTGAAATGAAATACTTTTTAGGATTATCCATATTACTTGTTACTCAAATTCTATTTGCTCAGCAATTACCAACGGCTAGTTTTGTCGTTTCCGATAATGCCGTATGCATTGGAGAATGTATAGATATAACAAACACATCTTCAGATAATGCACTAAGCTGGTCTTGGACGTTTACGGGGGCAACACCAAGCTCTTATTCAGGGCAAAATCCTGGTCCAGTGTGTTTTACTTCGGCCGGAACGATAACTATATCTTTAACTGTCAGTAATACTTTTGGTTCAAATTCTACGAGTGTGGCAATTACTGTTTCTGACTTGCCAGTCATTACGGCTACAATTTCTGATACGGTCAATGGAAATTATTTAGTTATTGGAGATACTACGATCAACATGTTTCAAGAAGCTTATTTGTGGGCAGAAGGAACCCCTGCAGGTGGTGTAATGACTTGGTATCCAAGTGGTGTTGAAGATGATTCTTTTGAAGTGCCTAATGGCGATTCCTTGACGGTAACTCCTTTTTACGATACCTATTATGTGGTAAGTTATACCAATGCCGGTGGTTGTACTGCAACTGATACAGTTCTGGTGCAAGTTAATTTTAATGAGGTAGTTAGTGTGCCAAATTCTTTTTCACCCAATGGTGATGGGTCAAATGACTTTTTGCGGGTATTAACCAATGTAGATGCTGACAACAATTTTACCAATGGGTTTCTAGAAGGAGGAGCCATTGCAGAGCTTGATTTTAGAATCTATAACCACTACGGACAACTGGTATTTAGAACATCTGATCCTTTTGAGGGATGGGATGGTTTATTCAACGGGAAACCTGAGAATCCTGCTACTTTTGTTTATACATGTGACTATCGTTTGATTAATGGAAGATCTAGTTCTATTAATGGTAATGTAACTTTATTTAGATAAGGAATGAAAAATAATATCATACTACAGTTTTTTCTGCTTTGTACAGCACCATTTTGGGCGCAACAAGATATCCATTCAAGTAATTGGTACTTGTCAAATGCATTAGTGAATCCTGCGGCTGTTGCAACAGATGGTTCAAATTATTCAATCTACACGAATTTTCGTTTGCAATATTTTACCGTGAACGGAAGTCCAATGCGCACGAATTCATTGGCTGCTGAAATGAAAATTCCAGATCAAACAGGAAGAGATAATAACTTTGGGGTAGGGTTGAATTTTTATAACGATCAAACAGGTGATGCTCGTTTTATGACCAATTCATTTTCTGTACCAGTTAATTATACGATGCAATTGGATTACCAGAATAAACTATCTATCGGTATTTCGCCAGGATTCTACACACAAGGTTTTAATCCATCTTCTCAAACATGGGAATCTCAATGGAATGGAACTACCTACAACTCAACTACTGTATCAGGAGAGAATTTAAATAAATCATATGCAGCATTGGATATCGGAACAGGGGTTTTTTATCAATTGGAACGTAACGATAAGTCAAAGTTTTTTGCAGGTTTTTCAGCGAAGCATTTAACGCGACCTAAGGTGGATTTTTCATTTGGTGGAGATAAATTATATCAACTTATGACAATTCATGGAGGTGCGGAATTTACAACGCGTCGAAATCAGTATAAAATTCGCCCACAAATTATCTATCAAATGAATGGTCCAAACAGAACATTTGTTCTAGGGACTTCTGCAGAAACTTTATTGGATGAAGGTGCTCGAGTAACTACACTTAGAAAAACTAAGAGTATTCAATACGGATTCTATTACCGTTGGAATGACGCCATTATTGCTTCTTTCGGAGTAAATATAGATGGTTTTATGGCTGGTTTGTCTTTTGATGCAAACGTTTCTAAGTTAAATACAGCCACAAATAGTATCGGTGCGATAGAATTATATTTAAAGTATAGCATCGTTAGTAAATCAACAGATACTAAAAAGAAGAAAAAGAAGAAATAGTTTTCTTCGTTTCTTAATTTCTAAAGGGTAAATTACTATTTTAGGGGTTTAATTTAAATCCATGAAAAAACTTTTTTTACTCGTTTCTAGTATTCTTCTAGTTGGTTCTTCATTTTCTCAACAAGCTCCCTTAAATTGGTACCTTAAGCATCCTGACAAGGATAAAGTATTTGGTGTTGGAGCAACCGAAGCATACAAATTACTGCTTGACAAAAAACCCAAAGAGGTTATTGTGGCCGTAATAGATAGCGGAGTGGAGGTTGATCATCCTGATTTAAAAGATGTAATTTGGATTAATCCCAAGGAGATTCCTGCAAATGGAATTGACGATGATAAAAATGGATATATCGATGATATTCATGGTTGGTCATTTTTAGGGGGATTAGAGCTTGACATCAATAACGAGGCAATGGAAATTGCTCGAATGTATCAGAAAGAAAATAAGTATTTTCAAGGGAAAGACGCTGCTTCAATTGAGGAAGGTGATAAGGTGCGATATGAAAAATTCTTGCAAATAAAGAAAGATTATAACAAAGAACAAGGTCAGTTATTAGCACAATACAAGGGGATAGAATATGCGTCTAAGTACATTGCAAATGTTAAAAAGCAGCAAGGTGAATTTTCAAAAAAAGCCAATAAAAAATATAGTACAACCGATGAAATTGAATTGAAAATCCAAAAGAATTTGAAGCGAGCATTTATATTCATTGCTCCAAGTGTAATTGAAAATCAAGTAGTTGGAGGGGAAGTCCAAATTGGTGGAATGGTTCGTAGCAATACGATGAATGCGGATAGTTTGAGGCAGGTAATTGTGGGCGATGATATCAATTCGCTTACAGAAAGAAATTATGGCTGTAACCGATATGAAGGTCCTGATGCCATGCATGGAACTCATGTTTCAGGTATAATTGCTGCAACTAATGGAAACAACCTAGGAATTGAGGGTATTGCAAAACACGCCAAAATAATGGTGCTTCGTGCAGTCCCAAATGGAGATGAACGCGATAAAGACATTGCCAATGCAATTTACTATGCCGTTGATAATGGTGCGAAAATCATTAATATGTCTTTTGGGAAATATTACACTCCATCGAAAGAAATTTTAGATGAAGCTATCCTTTATGCCAAAAGTAAAGATGTGCTTTTTGTTCATGCAGCTGGAAACGATGCTAAAGACAAGAACAAAGAAGATTCTTATCCAACTCGCATGATGAATGATGGAACAACAGCTTCCAATTGGTTAGAGGTTGGCGCAAGTAGTGTTTCAAAGAAGGGAAGCAAGTTGATTGCGGATTTTTCTAACTATGGATCAGAAACAGTTGATTTATTTGCTCCGGGTGTAGATATTTATTCTACCGTTCCGGATGGTAAATACGAGGATGCTTCTGGAACTAGCATGGCTTCTCCAGTGGCTGCAGGTGTTGCGGCTATTATACGTGGTTATTTTCCAGAATTAACAGCGGAACAAGTGCGGG
>CAIUSK010000408.1 GCA_903901805.1 uncultured Flavobacteriales bacterium | reverse complement strand
CGGCTGCTACATCTACTTTTACAGTAGTTTATACATCTCTGAATAACTGCCCAAGTCAATCTGCTACGGCAACAGTTACAGTTACGGATGTTCCAACTGTTTTGGTTAATGATATAAATGTTTGTGAAGGTCAATCAGGAAGTTTAACAGCAATTCCTTCAGTTCCAGGAGGAGTTTTTAGTTGGAATCCAGGAGGAGTAGGGTCAGCAACACTTACTGTATCACCGGATTCAACTCAAAATGTTTCCGTTGTATATATTTTAAATGGCTGTCCGAGTATTGCGGATACTGCATTGGTAACCGTTATTAATACTCCTTCCGTTTCAGTGGCTGATGTAGTAATATGTGCTAATGAATCAGCAACGTTAACAGCAATTCCTTCCAGTCAAGGTGGGACTTTCTTGTGGTCAACAGCTGAGACTACAGCATCAATAAATGTTAATCCTACTTCGACCAGTCTTTACAGCGTTGTATATTATGATAATGGTTGTGCTAGTCCCACAGCGTTTGCAACAGTTACTGTTGAACCAATTCCAGTGGTGACTTTTGATGTTGATCTTACGGAAGGTTGTTTGCCGTTAACCGTTAACTTAACGAATACCACATCAAACACGACTAATTGTACTTGGAATATTGAAAATAATGGAAGTTTTAATGAGTGTGGAGATTTAAGCTATACCTTCCAAAATTCAGGATGTTTTGATATTTCCTTAACCACGGATTCTCCTAATGGTTGTTCAAATACGTTGATGCTTTCAGATTTAATTTGTGCCTTCCCTTCGCCAATTGCTGATTTTACGGTTTCATCCAATGAATTAAATGTAAGTGATCCGATTGTAACAATTAATAATAATTCTACTGGTGCAGTAGATTATATTTGGGACTATGGAGATAATACAACAGATACATCAATATATAATCCTGAACCACATTTATATGGAGGATATCTAGATAGTATGTATACTATTTCATTGATTGCAATTTCAGAAAATGGGTGTATTGATTCGATGCAACAAATCATAACCTTTAATGATGAAGTGACCATTTATGCACCAAATTCATTTACGCCTGATGAAGATGGATTAAACGAAATTTGGCTCCCTGTGATTTCATCTGGAATTAATCCGAATGCATATCAACTAAGAATATTTAATCGATGGGGACAAGAGTTTTTTGCAACCAATAATATATTACAAGGCTGGGATGGAACATTTTTGGGAGATAAAGTTCAAGATGGAACCTATAGTTTCCAACTTACCTTTATGAAATCTGGTCAAACCAAGAAAAATGTTATTGTAGGTCATATTAATCTTATTCGCTAGATTGGAATGATTCTTGAAAAAGAAGTGGAAAATCAATTATGACCATTCAATTTTCTTCAGTTCTTCCTGATCCTTTGTCTTCCATTAAACATAATTATGACAGTATTTGGAACAGTGATTTTTCAATTCAATCTGGTCAAAAAGTTATATTAAATGCCGCGAGTGGCAAAGGTAAAACAACCTTTACTCATTTATTAATGGGTATTCGCAATGATTATTCGGGTAAAATTTTGTTTGAAGGAAAAGATATTCGTTCACTAAATATGAACGAGTGGAGCGATATTAGAAAAAACACTATTTCAGTTGTTTACCAAGATTTGCAGTTGTTTCCAGAGTTGACGGCATTTGAAAATGTTACCATAAAAAATCAATTGACTCTAGCCTTATCACAAAATGAAATCGAACATTTATTCGATCAAGTTGGATTGGCTGATAAAAGAAATCAACTTACTGGTACTTTGTCGATGGGGCAGAAGCAACGCGTGGCGATCATTCGAGCTTTATGCCAACCTTTTGATTGGTTGATATTGGATGAACCATTTTCTCATTTAGACAATGAAAACAGCTCAATTTGCTTTGAAATTATTCGTGAAAGATGCAAGGAAATTAATTCAGGAATTATTTTAACATCATTAGATGAAAAAGAAATGGTAGGTTTTGATAAACAATTAAAACTCTAGTCATGTTAAAGAAATTGCTCTTTCAAAATCAGGATAAAATTCAATACTACATTGCAATTATTGGAGCGTGTATTGGGATTCTATTTTTAGTTACCTCTATACATTACCTGGTTAAAGTGAATGAATTTGGCCAAGGTCAAGATATTTTGGGTCCCAACACTATTATTATTCAAAAGAAATTGAGTAATTCATCGAGTTTGAATCTTTCTAAAACTGATTTTAGCCTAGAAGAAATAAGTCGATTTAAAAATGAATCCTTTGTTAGTGATGCTCAGGCTGTGATTTGCAATAATTATAATGTGCTTTTTTTGACGGATGATCCATTGGTTCCTAAATTTAGTTCTGATGTTTTCTTACAAACAGTAAACGCTAAATTTTTGGATGTAAAAACCACTGAATGGCAATGGAAGGAGGGTGATACAGTTGTACCTATAGTCATGCCCCGAGATTTTTTAATAATGCTCAATACTTTTATGAGCGCAAGTGGGATTCCGCAAGTTTCTGAAGATCTCGCAAAACAAATTAAATTTAAACTGCGGATCTCAAATGAAAGTGAACGAGAATTTGTTTGGGCAAAGATTGTTGGATTCACCAATGAAATTCCATCGCTATTAGTTCCTGAATCATTCATGAATTCTGCAAACAACAGATATTCAACTGGAAAAAAAAGTAAAATAACCAACGTTATGATTTCTTCTAAGGAAGGAGAATTTGGTAAAATGGAGTATTTCTTAAATGAACGAGGTCTTGAATCGCGTAAATCTCAAGTGGTTATTGGGAAACTAAAAAGCATTGTGAGTACGCTGTTCATGGTTGTACTGATTATTTCTGTAATCACAGTAATTATTTCAGGTTTAGTTTTGATTCAATACCTTCAGTTGTTGATTGCAAATAACAAATACCCCATTCGCACGCTTTTGAGACTAGGATATGTTCCGACTATTCTAATTCGAATTTTCATTGTCTATTTCGCTCGAACTTTTGGAATTGTTACCCTTGTTAGTTTTGCCTTATTTTATGTAGCTAAATTTATTATCGACGATCTTTTCTCAGCGGGTGGAATTACATTAAATGAATCAATTTCTATTCTCAGTATATTCGCTGCTTTCATTTCATTTTGTATTTTTGTCACAACAAGTTATTTTGTGGCTAGGATTAAAATAATTAAGGAATTTTAAGCGTTAAAAAACTGTTAAATTTTAAACCATTTAAACATCGTTACGTCATTAATAATACATTCAATAAATTACTATGAAATTCATTATTCTTTCTTTCGTTTGCATCTTTTCGATTTCTTGCAATGCCCAAAAATTGAAATTCAAAGTTACAGGAACAAAAGATTCAACCGTTTTTTTGATTAAATATTATGGTCAAAAATTATTTTATGCTGATACAGCTCAATTGAAAAATGGATATGTAGAATTTGATGGTAAAAAGCAACAGCCTGGTATTTTAGGGTTGTATTTACCGGATCAGAAATTCTTTGAATTTATTTACAACAATGAGGAAGTTAGCCTCGAAACATCCGGTCCTGATTATACGGGAAATTTAAAGGTGAATAAGTCTGGGGAAAATAGCATTTTTATACCGTATGTTAAATTCATTGGAAGTAGAAAATCCAAAGCAAATAAATTAGGCGAACAACGATCAAAAATTAAGGAAACAGATCCTTCGTATAAAGCTTTAGGTGAACAAATTGATCAGATTAACAAAGAAGTAGAAGAATATCAGTTGGCATTAATCAAAAATAACCCTGAAAAACTAGTTGCCAAAATAGTTAAAATGTCTCGTGAGGTTGAAGTGCCTGAAGCTCCAAAAGATGCGAGTGGTAAAGCATTAGATCCAGATTTTCGCTTCAAATATTATCGAGCACATTATTGGGATAATGTAGATTTGCAGGATGACCGTTTGGTGAATAATCCTGTTTTTCATAATAAGATGGAATTTTATTTCACTAAAATGATGGTGCAGCATTGGGATACGGTTATTCATTATTCATATGATTTTTGTGACAAGTTAAATCCAAAATCTAAAGTATTTGAATACGTTGTTGGTTGGATTACTTCCAATTATGGAAAGAGTCAAATAATGGGGATGGACAAAGTGTATACCTACATGAGGAATCGTTATTATTGTTCTAAAAATTCGGAAGGGAAATCTCCCGCTTTTTGGGTTGCTGATGATAAGTTTGAGGATTTGTGTGGTAAGATTAAAACAGAAATGAATTTGGTGATGGGTGTTTGTCCGCCAAATTTAATTTTAAAAGATTCAACAGACACAAAATGGGTTAATTTATACGAGGTGGCTGAGAAAGCTGAATATACAGTGTTATATTTCTGGGATCCTGAATGTGGTCATTGTAAAAAAACGACCCCTAAATTACAAACTCTGTATGAAAAGAAATTTAAGGAACGTAATATTGAGATTTTTGCCGTTGGAAAGGCCGTTGGTGCTGACTTTGAAAAATGGAAAAAATTTATTCGTGACAATAAAATGACTTTTTACAATGTTGCGGTTACAGATAAGCTCTATGAGTTAGCTAAAAAAGATCCGAATAGTTTAGTTCCTGTTCCTGGGGATAACAGAGCAAAACCGACTACTTTGGAATCCTTAAATTATCAAACTGCATATGATATTTTCTCTACTCCACAAGTCTATATTTTGGATAAAGACAAAAAAATAATTGCAAAACGTGTTTCTATTTCACAAATTGAAGAAATGCTCGATGCGCTGCAAGGGAAAAAAGATTTGCCAAAATTATTCCCTCCAGATCCTGAAGAGGACAAACAAATGCAGCAGCACTAAAATTTCATGCGCTGTTGAATGTACTGTATGTCTTTGCGGATTTCTTGCAATGATTGATTAATATTGGTAGTGTCTAGTTGTACATCCGGTAATTCTGGTGAGATGTAATTAACAAAACGCCAAACTTCTACAATAGAATTTACATGTACCATATAGGGTTTGTAAAGTGTATTTGTCGAGCATAGTTGGAATGAACCGGTTTCATCAAGCATATTGTTTAATACTTTAAATACGATCCCATCTTCTTTTGTAACAACGATACAGGGCGTACCTGAACGAATGGATTGCCAGTTTTGAATAAATTCAGCCACAACAAAAGATCCTTCAACAACTGGAGGCATAGAGTCACCTTGAATAGGGAAAGACCTATATTTCTTTTCTTTGGAAAGAAAAGGCAATGAAAAAGTTGGTAACACTTTGAGGTATTCGGGATCTGCATAACCAGAAACATAGCCAGCAGATGCCTTGAGAGGAATCATTTCTATTACCTCTTCGTTGTTTTGATCTACTATCGATGCTAATATTCGAAGTTTATCACCTTTTACATCGGTTAAATTCCCAGTTTCTATTTTATGCCAATCTTTCTCGGTTAAAACTTCAAAGTTTTTTCGAATTAAATCGTCGATGGAAATCTTATAGAAATCTGATAGTAGAATTAAATTATCAATATTTGGTTGAGCAACTCCATTTTCATATCCACTATAGGTGGAACGGAAAAGATTTAAGCATTTTGCAACTTCTTCTTGTGATATTTTTTTCCTTTTTCTCAATGCTTTGAGATTTTTACCAATATGCATAATGTATGTTTTCAGCAAATATAATAAATGTTATTAAAATATAGTCAACATTATGACTAAATTATAATCATATTATTTTGAGCTATTTATTATTAGTAAATTTGTAACACTAAATTGCTGAATTATGAAGGTTTATATTGGTTTAATTTCATTGATTTTTTTATTCTTTTCCTGCGCTAAGGGCTATGGAACGACATATGTTTCGGAGAATTTGACAATCTATTATACTATTCCAAGCGATTTAAATCAAGTGAAAGCATTGGCTGTCTTTTGGAAGCAAAATGAGCTAATCGGCAAGAAAAATCAAAGTTTACGACTATTT
>CAIUSK010000407.1 GCA_903901805.1 uncultured Flavobacteriales bacterium | reverse complement strand
TATTGGGGCGAGCAAGAATTAACTAATCCGATATACAATCACGGAGATACAGTATTCACTACATTGTCAGCAAATGGCGACCATTTACAAAATATTTTCTATCTAGTTTTATTGTGTATCTTCTGGTTCTATCATCATATTGTATTTGATATTGATCGATTAATTTACTCGGGATCATACGACTTAAACATTCGTTGAGCTTTGATACTTTTTGTCTAAATGATTCCTTTGATTTGTTAATTCCGTTTTTAATTATCTTCTCTATTTCTGTATCTGTATTTGGTCCAAGGAATTTTATTTCGGGATCTTCTTGGTCATTTTCTTCCAGGTAAAAACCAAAAGTCTTTACAATTGAGTCATAAATTGTTCGGTCATTTCTGTTTGTAGAACTTTCTTCGTCAAATAAGCTTATGATTTCATTATAATATGATTCATTTTGGAGACTTTCAAATTGAATTCCTTCTGGATAATTCAATACAAGTCGGTAAATAACTCTTTGGACTAATTCAAATTTTAATTCTACTCCCTCATATTCATCAATCGTGAAGCAATTGTTTCCATTATTATGATTAAAATTAATTGTAACATAACTGGAAAATATTTCTGATCGTTCCCTGGTTAGCACACCTAACCGTATCCGTTCAAATTGTTTGAGAATATAGTACATATAAGGATAAGATGAAAAATTAGTCTCCAACATCCGAGTCAATAAGTTTTCAGATACATCAGCTGTTCGAATTTTTAAAAGAAAATCTTTTTTATTCGTACAATTATCCATTACACATCCTTTTGGAATATTGTTATTTACAAATTTCCTCATTGTTTCTCTATGATTAAATAGTAAATGTCTCAAAATCCAGGAATAGGTTTCATAACAGATTGCTAATTCATAGTTAAATTTTTCTGTAAAAATATTTGTCCAATCACTGCATTGGATAAAAACATTCTTGATGGCATCGTCACAATAACCAAAGTAATTATTGGTGTTAAATTGGTTCGTTAGAAGAATAACTATTTCTGAAGAAGTTATATTATCCCGAGTACGAATTGATTCACAAACATCAAAATAGTTTTTAAAATCATTTCTATCGTAGGGTGTACCATCCGTATTTATCCTCTTGATATGATCTGCCATTTCTTCTCTGTCGATAATAATGTCGACATCCTTTGTCGGATCAACAGCATGTCCAATAAATTTTATCGGGTTCGGTTTGTTTTTATCTTTTAAATAATTCAAATATGAAATAATGTTGTCGAAGGTTCCACAACCGAGGTCACTATTTCTTACAAGATGTACAATCATTTGATTCCTTTTTTCAAAGTTAGCTAACTTTTTTATACACACCAGCGACGCATGTTGCGGAAGTCCAGACCCAAAAATTTATCTCCTGTACCTTAGCAGAAAGCTTTCACGAAAGTTATTAACCATTTGTAAAACAGGTAGATATGGCAGATAAAAAGAAAAAAGGGGTTGAAGGTTTAGCTTCAGAATTTAACGAAACCTATGATTTTTTCAGAGGTGAAATAATTAAGGAAACACAAGCCTATAAACAGATGTCCCAAGAAGAATTTATGATGGAAAAGAAGATTGAGGAAATGAACAATGATTATTCAAAATTGGATTTAACTGCTCTTCAAAATCTGACCGATCAATTTTGGAAGTTCGATAACTTACTTGATCGTGAAAGATGTTTGGATCAACTAAATAAATTATCCCCCATCGTAATTCCAGAGAATAAGAACTGGGTTCACTGCCGTAAGATAATTAGTTCAGCTGAATATACCGGAGGTTTGGGACGATCCATGAGGTTTTACGTTGTAGATGAACCAACTCAATTAATACTCGGACTTATTGAGGTGAAATCAGATTTCAAAAACGTGAAAGTCAGGGATGATGAAATTGGATGGGATGATGAATTAAAAAATGGTAGAAATAAATTAAATAATATTGCCATTCTATCAACACTAATTCCAGTTCCAGACTTCGGGATGAACGCTTTGGGAGCCAAATTGATTGCTTTTCTAGGTTCATGTGATGTGGTAAGAAATTCATGGAAAAATAAGTACAATGATGAATTGGAAGGAGTAAGTACCACCTCATTGTATGGTCATAGTAATTCGGGATCTATTTACACTGGAAACAATTACTTCAAATCTCTTGGACATACAAATGGGGATGTACTACTTGGTTTACCTAAAGAACTTTATACAACACTTTCCGGAATTGTTACACAGGAATTTCCTGAAATAGTTGAAAAAATTAAAGTCGGAGCTAATCCAAAACAACGGTTACTAGATTTCATATTTAAAACTTATCAAGTCGATCGATCAACTGCTACACATGGCTTCAAAAGAGGTATCTATTGGTGTCCTTTTTATCTGGAAACTAATGACCATCTAAACGATTTTAATTTAGAAAAATATACCCCCCGATTTAACTATTCGGTAGGTGAAATCTTCCAAAAATGGTTACCTAAATCCATCAAGAGGTTCAACAAACTTTTTGATGAAAACAGATTATCACAAGAGTACAAACTTTATAACAATTTGATTTATGGAATTTAAAAATGTAAAACACGTAAACCCAAATGAGTTGATTTTAAATGATGAAAAATTCAACATTTTGGGAACCCCAAAGAATTATGACGAGTTGTATAATTCAATTAGACAAGAAAATATTCTAACCCCCCTTCTAATCAATGAATCAAACATCGTTATAAGTGGTAACCTACGACTTATGATCGCCCTTGATCTTTGTCTTGAAACGGTTCCTGTTATTTATGTCAATACCAATGAATCTGAAATGGTTACAATCCTCAATACAGATATCCATCGGGAGAAATCACTTAGTGAAAAATTGACGTTTTATTTTATGTTGAAAGAAAAGAGTAGAATTTCCCAAGGAGTTCGACCAGATATTGACGAGGATTTGAAAAAGGAAAAACAAAAACTTCTGGAGTTAAATCAATTAACAGAACATGGTGTAAAATGTACCCATGAAATTTTAAAGGAATTTTCTCCAAGTCAAGTTTTGGAAGCGGCGAAGGAATGTGAAAAAGAGCGTGAGAACGTTAAATTCCCAGATATCCTTCGAAAGTTGAGAAGTAAAATCCACGAAAATATAGATGGAAT
>CAIUSK010000406.1 GCA_903901805.1 uncultured Flavobacteriales bacterium | reverse complement strand
CTAGTAATGGCAGATTGCATACTGGATGGGTTCGCATTATAACAATCAACTAATATTTTATTCTTGGCTGTAACAGTAATTTGAGATCTATTGTTCGATGGAACGTAAGCCTCCAAAGAGGTATTAATGGCACTTTCCGGAACATCAAATAATTTACCAAATCTTATGGCAGCGAGGAAGTTATACAAATTGTATCCTCCAAATAAATGGGTTTGAACAACATTCCTTATTTCTGAATCATCCCACCAAGCAAAATTTAAATATGGATTTAGTTCAAGAATCTCTCCTTGTAATTCACTCTTTATTTTAGTTGAATAGCATAATTTCTTGAGCTTTGCTGGAGAATTTGACATCAAAACATCATCATCAGCATTTATAACAATAACACCACTACTGTTTTGAATGGAATCGAACAATTCTAATTTTGTGTGCAACACACCCTCAAAACTTCCAAACCCCTCTAAATGAGCCGCCCCGATATTTGTAATTATTCCATGAGTAGGTTCAGCAATTTCGCATAACTCATGAATATCGCGGGGTTTATTTGCTCCCATTTCAATTATAGCGATTTCATGCGAAGTATTTACTGATAAAATCGTTAAAGGAACACCAATATGATTATTTAAATTTCCTTGTGTTGCCAGAACTGAATATCGGCTGCTAAGCACCTGATGAATCAATTCCTTTGTGGTTGTTTTTCCATTTGAACCTGTTATTCCTATAAAGGGAATAGTACATTTTTTTCGGTGAAAATTAGCCAACTTTTGAAGAAATACTAAAGCGTTAGGAACATAAAAAATAGCTTCATTATCTGCATAGTTTTTTTCATCCACGATAGCGTATTTTGCACCGGAATCAATTGTGCTTTTTGCAAAAGCGTTACCGTTGAAATTATTTCCCTTTAACGCGATAAACATACCGTTTTCTCGAACATTACGGCTATCCGTAAATACTCCAGATGTATTATAAAAAAGTTGAAATAATTTGTGCATAAATAAAAAAGGCCTGTTAAACAGGCCTTAAAAATACTAATTATGATTTTCTTTTTTTCTTTTTACCGTAATTTTTTCCGGTTGGACTTCCTACCCTATCCATCGCACATCTAAATCCAATGTTACGAGTTGATTGAGTTTCGTCCAAGAATCTTCTTGTACCACAACCTAACCAATATGCATTATCTTCCCAAGAACCACCTTTGTACACTCGTGATCTATCAGAAACTAGTGTTGTAGGAGTTCCTTTATTCCAATCGGAATTATTGATCTTTGAACCATCTAAATTATATCTTTCATGGTCGTTTTGATACATTACTAATTTCGGGTCTCTTTTCCCAAGATTAATATCTTTTTTACGTGCATCATTTTGGTAGAATATAGAAGACTCAATATCACCGTCCATGTAGTCAATATAATCGTCTTTACGATAGTTCAATCTACCTAAGTTTTCTTCCTCTGTAACACGACGATATCTCATTTTTCCTTCTGTCTCAGAAATATATTCTGTCAAGCCATTTCTCAACACAGCAATCATCGTAGTTAATGCAGGATCATCTAAATAATTAGGGAATAATCTAGTAATGTATGCATCGCTAAATACTCGACCCCACAAACCTCTATTAATCAATCGTGTAGCTTCTGTTGTTCTCAAGTTATTTGTTAAATAAATTGCTGAATCTAACCAATAATGAACTGAATCTATGAATTGTAATTCTTTTTTGTACTGAGATCCTTTAATGTTATATACATCTAGGTTATTTCCAGAAGAAATAAATAATTGATCGGGATTAACCCCTTTGCGAGATTCGGCAGCATATTTAGATTTCGCTTTGGCATTTATCCCATTGTAATCTAGTGGTTTTTTATCCAAAACATTGAACTCCACATTGTATGTATATTTTTGTAGAGGCGTTGTTCCAGGTTTTTCAACAGTTACAACAAGATTATATTTCCCAGCAGGCATATTATACTTGGCTGTAATTTTCCCAACTGAATCAATCTCGAAATATTTTTTATCGCCTGAACTTTTAAAGTTTAAATTCTTTTTAACTGGCGTTTTATTCATAATATCGCCTTTTGGCTCATCAGATGTAAATGGATAATTTACTGTGTCTAATTTGCAAGCTGTGATGATATCGTTTTCATAATAAAATTCAAAATCTGTTTCAGCAACTCCATTACCCTGTCTGTTCAAAGGATCCCATTCGTTTTTATTAGCACCATCACTTCCAGCAATTCGCTGATAACGTACACGTTCGAAATCCAACACGTATTGTTTCATTCCATGAACATCATATCGAATTCGATCATTCTTCATGGCATCGTGAACTCCAATAGTCGTTGTTAACTTCGTTGTGTATACATTACCTCTAAAAGGACTAAAACCATCCACATCGTCCAGTGAATTCGGTCTATAAACATCTTGCACCCACTCAGAAACATTTCCTGCCATATGGAATAAACCAAAATCATTTGGCCAGAAAGATTCTACTGGAGCAGTTGGAGCAGCACCATCATTGAGGTTACCTGCAATTCCCATATAATCTCCTGAACTTCTCATGAAATTAGCTTGAATCGAACCTTGAAACTGCTCTTCCTCACGACGCACCCAGTGACCGTTCCATGGGTAGGTTCTTCTATTTGTATAATTTTCTGAATTTTCCTGAAGATTACCAATTAAACCCGTAGCAGCATACTCCCATTCCGCCTCGGTCGGTAGTCTGTAGTTTGGCAATAAAATACCGTCCTCCATGCGAACAATTCTCGCACCATAATTTCCACTCCCACCTTTGTTCGCAGAACGGGCACTTGGGTTATAATTACGCAAACGTCGTCCATTGTCGGGTTGAGACTCTTGTGTAAAAACTTCATCAGGACCTGCACCTTCTTCATCTATTGCCTCTTCTTCCTCATTTTCATCAGGGTTGGTATAATTTCGATTTGATTCTCTTGGTTGAGGCTGTAAACCAAAATATTGGCCACTTAAATAGGCCTCTGTTGAAAACATTTGAAAAGGGCTCAACTCTTTATTCCCCATTTCCCAATCCAAGATTCCCTCACGCGCAAGGATGTATTCGTTTACTCGGTCAGTTCTCCATTTACAATATTCATTTGCTTGAATCCACGACACACCAACAACAGGATAATCCCTGTAAGCCGGATGGCGCAAATAATAATTCACAAAATGCTCCATTGAGGATAATGCACTTCTCCAACACAATGTATCTGGTAGCGCCTTACGATAAACCTCTTGATAATTGGAAGTAAAAGACTCGCTGTAATTATCCGCGTATTTCTTGAATGCCATAGAAGAATCAGCTTTATCTTGTAATTCAGTAGTTGGATCATCATCGCTAACCTCATCATCCGTAGCATCAGGCTGGTATCTTTTAGGATTTAATGGATCAACACTACCATAAACTCTACCTAACCAAAATAAATATTCTAGATAATCGAAATTCGAAACTTCAGTTTGATCTATATAAAAAGAAGGTACAGTAACTTTTCTTGGATTATTATTCCAATCACGCATAACATCTTGCTCGGTCATACCCATAGTGAATGTTCCACCCTCAACCAATGTTAAACCTGGACCTGTCTCTTGATCCATTGCTGGAAATTTCTCAAAGCCACTTCCAAAATTTTCAGGACTGTTGTGATGCCATCCTGTAGATTTAGACCTTTCAGGCTGACAAGAAACCAGAAAAATAACACCACATAAAACTGCAGTGCTTTTAATAAAAAAATAACTCATTGCTTTCGATTTCATACTTTAT
>CAIUSK010000405.1 GCA_903901805.1 uncultured Flavobacteriales bacterium | reverse complement strand
CAGCAGAAAACAGAAGCGAGAGTGAGGAACGAGCTGCGAGCGAATACCTTGATGGGGAAGACCAACAACGCTGAAAGCTAAGTTGGGCGATGGGGGAATGAAGTAGCTGCGACTGAGGACGCCCGAAGAACAGGCGAAGAAAACAAGTGAACAGCCACAAAGTGAATTCTGAACGACTGGCTAAGGAACGCTAAAAACAAGGGCGTGAGAGACAATAACTGCATTTATGCATACTCTTGACGAACCGCTTGTTATACCCTTGTTTTTATGTTTTCTGAAGCTGTGATGAGAAGGACGAAGACCGCTTTACCTTTTCTTTAAACCATTAACTACAGGATTGAATGCTTCATAAAACGGAGCTAAGTTTTTAATGAAAAATGCCTTAATGGTTTCCAAGTCATTGTCAACGTAGAAATTTACATTATCCAATTGATATTTAATTCTGCTCATTTTTGATTCACTCATTAACTCCCAAAGTAACGGAGAACCAAATCTTTCTTCAATCTCAGATTTATGTTTTTCTATTGAATTGAAAAGTCGTTTATTATCTTCTTTAGATGCTCTATTAATTGTGAATTCTATTGCTGCATAAGTTTTTGTAATTAAGAATGTATATGACAAGCCACTAATACCTGCGCCAGCAATTAACCAATGATCTTTTGAAGGACTAACTCGTTGAAAAAGAATTGGATGATTAAGGTCTGCAAGAAGGTCACCCCAGAACTTTCTTCTTCGTGAAAATCTTTCTGCACCGTCTCCTGCTAATTCAGAATTATATTTGATAATCAATTCATCTTCTAATTCAAATACAGTAAGCAGCTTTTTTAGGTATGAAAACTTTGAATTGCTATCTATATTTGATTCAATAAAATAACCATTGATTAATTCTTGAGGTGCTCTGAAATCGCTTTGATTCTTGGTTACTTTTATTATCAGTGATTTTTCTAATAATAATTCTGCGTTCTTTTCATATAATGCCCGTAATACATAGAAATACATTTGAGCAACTGCTGATTCTTCAACCTTTGTATCTTCAAAAATGAAGTACTCTAATTTTTTATTGATTGGTGGATCAGCATCAAATATATTTTGTTCGGAATCTGTTTCAATTAGTGGAAGTTTAACATCAGGGAGTTGCCATATTTGAAGAAATCTATCATAAATAATTTCAAAACGTTCGTTGTATTTTTCGATGTTCCAGTAATCTTGTTTTTTCAAATAATCATTTAACCATAATCGAGAAAAAGCATATCCTTGCTCTTTTCCATCGGTATTCATGTCTCTTTTATTTATGAATGCCAAGTTGCTCAATGCTCCATTGTTTCCTGATAAAGTAAGGTTTGCTATCGTATTTAATTTAAACTCCTTGAATGCGCTATATTCATCAGGGGATAAATCATTCAACCACTTATTGTCTGGATTGCGAGGGAATATGTGCTCAATGGTAATTAACTCACTTGCAGTATTGACATACTCTCTGTTGTTATGATTTTCTAATAATTCAAAGAAGTAACTTCTGTTTTTTGATTGTGTATTATATAAATCTTTGTCGTGTAATGCTAAACGCAATTCTTGATCTGTTGGAAACTTACCACTTCCTTTTTTCTTTAATAATGCAACGCACAAGGTTTCATAATAATCTTCATGGTCAATTTCACTATATAAAGTCATGAAAATCTTATTCAGCGCATTTGTAGGTAAACCGACAATGAATCTTCTCCAGGTAAAACTTTGAATTAACTTGAGTATTTTGATTAGAGTTGGATGGTCAATAATGCTATTTTCACAATCTTCAAATACTTGAAGTAAGAATGGGAATGCTACATTGATTTCTAATCTTGAAATGTATTCTAACTCTCTTCTTAATACATTATCGGTAATGACTTGGGGATTGATGAATTTTCTGTAATGAACAGATAGTGCTTTAATATTTTCTAATTCTTGCTGAAAGGAATCATCCTTTTTGTTGATGTATAATTTTTTAAACTCTTCGTAAACCTTGCCTTTGTTTGGAATACGTTTAGTTTTTAATGTTAAGTAATCTCTAATATAATCAGAGACCATTGATTTTTGACGGACTAAATCACGTGCATTTTCTTCAATTGGATTCCATATTTGGTCATAAATTTTGTTCTGCTCTTTGGGCTCTAAATCCATTAGAATGAAATTGCGGATAAGGTCAGATTGAGATAAATCAAGACCAGTTGAGTTAAGGCTTTCAAATATGCGTTGTGGATCATCTTTGTCACGTTCCAATGCGATTTCAACAAATATTAATCTTTGTAAACCATTTAGGATAGTGAGAAAATTACCTTCATTAATTTGTGATTTGAAGTAACTAAAATTCTCTTTTACATTGGAGTATTTATCCAACTCATTTTCTGTTCCGTTTAAAATTGCTTTAAATGCAATGGCATTATTATCTGTTTGTTTTAATTTCAGCTTACTTGATTCGTACTGAACGTGTTGATTGGTAAGGAATGATGTGTAAATTTCATCTTGCTGGTGTAATCCTTTTTCTTTAGCGAAACGATACAAGGCTACATACAATATATTGATTGTAGTTAAACGCTGTTGCCCGTCAATGATAACTAATTCTCTTACTTCACTTGTTATCATAATTCCTTCGTGCAGATATACGATGCTACCTATGAAATGTGAAACTCTATTTTCTTCTACAACTGAAATAATATCGCTAAGCAAATCACCACATTGTTGGGTTGACCAATCATAATTCCTTTGATATACAGGAATCACAAATTGTACCTTTGGTGTTTGAATGAATATTTGTATTTGGGTTTGCTTTGCTTCCATCTTAATTATTTTCTACTATTTGAATTTCTTCCTGCGTTAAACCATATAACTCATATACCATACGGTCAATTTCTTTATCTGTTTGGTCTATTTGTGATTTTAAATCAAGTGCTTTTTTGGACTCCTGTATAAAGTAATCTTCCCATTCTGCTTCTTGCGATAAAGACAATTTCACTTTCTTTTTAGCCAGTTCTTTGATAAACTCAGCATAAGGCAATTTATACCAATCTTCTAATTTATTGGAAAGACTTACGAGATTAAAATTTCTTTTAATACTTCGTTGGTATTTCTCTGACAAATCAACTAAATCTTTATTTAAAGAAAGAACAAGTACAGCTTTCTCGGCAAATAAAGATTGGATGTCAATTGGTAATTTCTTAATCGGTAATTTTGATAAATGAAACGGCTTTACCTCATATTCGTTGAAGTACTTGTTAAAATAGAAATCAAGAAGTTCAGAGTTTAGAAGCGAATAAATGTATAAAAGATTGAACTCGTTATCCTTAAGAATAACATTGGAAATTCTGTTTAGATTATAGTATTGCTCATTGTCATAATAGCATACTAATTTTCGTTTCATACCTCTTCTTGTACGTTGTACCAATATTTTATCATCAGTAAAAATGTATTCTGGCGGAAGGGAACGACCTCTATCTCCTTTACTTTTAACAAATTCTGTATCGTACATTATCCATTCGCCATCCCAAAGCACAAAATTTCTACCGATATTTTTTCCGTTTAACATTTTATGATAACGTTCATCAATTTTTTCTTTTGATGTTAAATCATCTTTGATATAACCTGTGTTAATGCCCACTGTGCAATATGATACATTTCCTAATGGTATTGAGTTATATTGGCACTTTGAAATAATATCGTCGAAATCAGAGGAAAGATATATATTAAATGTAGAATCCTTCTCGTAATATTTTAATAAATCAATTGTATACTCAGACTCGATACTTAAATATTTCCCCTGTCTCTTGTGATCTATTTTAATTAAAGTTTTTTGCTCATTAGAAGAAGTTTTTTGAAAATTGAACACAACACTTTCAACAACTACATTTTCAAAAACATCCAATCCTAAATCGAGAAATTCGCTTACCCTAAAATGATTAATTATTAATTCACGGAGCTTTTTATATGTCAATGCACTCAGAAAAGTATTAGGAACTATAAAACTTGAATATCCATTTGTTTTATTAATGAAAATTATTTTTTCAATAAATAATTTGTATAAATCGAAATTACCTTCAGTTGATGAGTATGATTGCTTAAAATAATTGCGTTCTTCAGAACTTATGGCATTTCTATATGTATATGGAGGATTTCCAATAATCACATCAAAACCACCATTTTTGAATACTATTGGAAATTCTTGCACCCAATTAAATGCTTTAGCACCTGCAACCGCAGGGTCGTCAATTAATGAGTTACCGCATTTGATGTTATTGTTCAGTGAAGTGAGTTTTCTACCACGTTGTGCAGTTCGCAACCATAAAGACAGCTTGGCTATCTCAATACTTTCTTCGTTAATATCAACCCCAAAAATGTTGTTTTCCAAAATGTGGTTTTCTACTCCAGGAAATGTGAATCCAGCACCTAACAATTGAGATTCTAATTCATCAATGTAGCGGTGCTCTTCCATTAAATACTCCAATGCTTGGTTTAAGAATGCTCCACTACCACAGGCAGGATCACAAATGGTGATGTTCAATAACCAATTACGGTATGCCTGCAAGTTTTCATCTAATTGCTTTAATGTTTCTTTTTTTCTGTTGCTACGACCTTTGGCATATTCTTCATCAATGATGTTTAACTCCACCTTTTTTTCATCACATAGTTTTCCAACCGTATTGTCAACAATGTATTTGGTAATGTATTTTGGAGTGTAAAACACACCGTCCTTCTTACGCTTTGTTTTGGACTTATCAATTTCTTGCCCTTCTAATTCCGCTGTTACTGCTTCAATATCGTTTAAAGAATTTTCAAAAATATGACCAAGGATGTTTACATCTACCTCACTTGAAAAATCATAGGTTGTTAATCTTGAAACGTGTTTTAATAATACATCATCTAAAATGGTTATACTTTCTAATACATCATCTTCTAACATCAATCCACCATTGTATGCAAAGATTTCATCTTGAGGAGTTTTGCCTGGTCTTCCAGTATTTATATAGCCAAAGTATTGTTTAAAAATATCATATAAGGGTTTATAAGCATCTTCATCTTTCAACATCTGCCATCTTTCAACCATGCGAGAAATGGAGTTAGGCGGCAACAATCCAGCATCTTCAGCAAAGAATATGAAAAGAAAACGATCAATGAGTTTTTGTGTTTTTTTGTAAAACATCAAAGGATCACCCTCAGGATTCAAACTGACGATACTTTGCCATAATTCTTGTTTGAACGTTGAATAATCTTTGTATAGGTTTTTGGTAATATCCTCTTCTTTTACAAGGCTTTCTGCTTTGATTTTAGCAGGAATATTATCTAATAAATTATCAGAATGCAAACAAAGCCATAATGTTGTAAAATCTTCTTTGGAAAGGGTAAAGAGATTG
>CAIUSK010000404.1 GCA_903901805.1 uncultured Flavobacteriales bacterium | reverse complement strand
ATACGAATCAATTGTTTTTTGAAAGATCCTAGTTTGAAATCGAGTTTAAAATTCTTACGCAAAACACCTTGGGCACGGGAAAAGGTAGAGAAACTTTATTTAGATAGGATAATCAGTGAAAACGACTATATTTCGAACAATAAAGAAACAGAATAAACAATTTCATTGAATTCCTTGTTCAATAAGCATGTATAAAAAATCTATTTTTTGGCATCGGAGAGACATTCGGATCGAAGATAACGCAGGACTATTCAAAGCATTAAATCAAAGTGAAGAAGTTCAAGCCATTTTTATTTTCGATCGCGAAATCCTTAATCTACTTCCGAAAAATGATCAACGTCTATTGTTTATCCACCAAGAAATTGAAAAGTTAAAGAAAGTTTATAATGACCTTGGAAGTGATTTAGTAGTTTATTTTGGAAATCCAATTGAATTGATTCCGGAAATTGCCCTTGAACATGAAGCACAAGCTGTTTTCACAAATCGTGATTACGAACCATATGCTACACAACGAGATCAATTATTATTCGAAAAATTAGAGAAAGAAGGCATAAAATTTATTGGAACGAAGGATCACGTCATTTTTGAAAAAGCAGAAATCACAAAAGACGACGGCAAACCCTACACGATTTTCACTCCTTATTCAAAAAAATGGAAAGCAACATTAACTGACATTCAATTGGAATCACATCCAATGGAGAATCTTCTTTTTAAATTGATTCAAACTGAGGAAAAAAGTAACTTATTAACACTTGAATCTATAGGTTTTGACAGCACTCAAACAGTAGAATTCCCATCCGAAAAACGAAATAAAGACATCATTAGTTCATATACTGAAAATCGTAATTTCCCAGCATTAAACGGTACATCTAAAATAAGTTTACACCTACGTTTTGGAACCATTTCTATTCGTGAGTTAGCGCGCGAAGCTCTTTCATTAAACGAAACATTTTTAAACGAACTCATCTGGAGGGATTTTTATCAAATGATTATCCATTGGTTTCCTCATTCGGCCAAGAACTCCTTCAAGACTCAATACGATCGCATTCAATGGGAACATAACGAAGCACATTTCAATGCGTGGTGCGTGGGAAAAACAGGTTATCCGATTGTGGATGCTGGAATGCGCGAATTAAATTCAACAGGATTCATGCACAACCGCGTTCGGATGGTAGTTGCAAGTTTTCTCACAAAACATTTATTGATTGACTGGCGCCTCGGTGAAGGTTATTTTGCCGAAAAACTATTGGATTTCGAATTAGCAAGTAATTCTGGAGGATGGCAATGGGCGGCGGGATGTGGTTGCGATGCAGCGCCTTATTTTCGCGTATTCAACCCTACTGCTCAACAAGAGAAGTTCGATAAACAGTTTGAATACATCAAAAAATGGGTTCCTGAATTTGGAACACCGGATTATCCTGAACCAATTATAGATCATAAATTTGCCAGAGAACGCGTCTTGGCGAGGTATAAGGAAGGACTGGAAGGGATTTGATTATTTTCTCATACTCTGAGGTGAATTTAAACCAACTCATAAGTTTATTTTTTTCGTATCTAAAACACAACTATTTTATGACGTGTGTTTTTGTTAAATATTATCCATATTCCTTTTTATAATTGATATTTTCATTCATATTATGTAAAGTAATTTACTCT
>CAIUSK010000403.1 GCA_903901805.1 uncultured Flavobacteriales bacterium | reverse complement strand
TTTATTTGATTATGATATAGCTTTTAATCGAGGTGCTGCATTAGCACCTATAGCTGGTCATGTTCATTCATTATTAGCTCAAAATGGTACTGTATTTAATTTTGATCTAGGTGCTCTTATATACAATCCAGGAAGTGCTGCGCAAGCAGCTGTTTCATTAAATGCTACAATCACAAACCCATCAGGAACAGTTGTTTATGATAACACAGTTTCAGGTTTGTCTATCGTTTCAGGAGATAGTACTGATGTTTATCCAGGAACTGCCTCCACATTACCTAATTTCTCTTTAAGTTCATATCCTGCTGGGACTTATACAGTAACTTATACTGCTATTCTAGGCGGAACCGACGAATACGATGGAGACAATACAGTTACATACACATTTACGGTGAATGATTCAGTTTTCTCTTATGCTAAAAGAGATGCAGCAACAAATTCGTTGAATGCTGGTAATTTCTATAGACCCGGCACAAATACAAGTACTTTTTCAATTTGTACGGTTATAAACGATGCTAATGCAAGTAGAGTTGCAGCAACCGGAGTTTACTTTGCAGCAACAAAAGCAGCAAATACAGACCCATTGGATGGAGAAGAAATTCTTTTGTATTTGTACAAATGGGAAGATGCATTTACAGATTTAAATGACCCTAACTTTTCATTTAATACGTTAACTGAAGTTGCATCAGGATTTTATATTTATCCAGGAGATCTTCAAGGTGAAATAGTGTATGGTTCATATAGCGCTCCAGTTATTTTAACGGACAACGAACGATATTTAGCTTGTGCTCAAACTACTAACTTAGATTTATATTTAGGTTATGATGACCAAAACTATACTTGGAATACAGATTATTACTTACAACCAATGTTCCCTAACGAAAGTGACATTTCAGCTGGTGGTCAATATTTTGCTGTAGGATTTGGTAGTGATTTACCAACTGCACTTGGAATTGGACTAATTGATAAAAACAGCATCGGTTTAGCAGAGGCAAATGTAATTGAAGGTGTTGCTTATCCAAATCCTGCTATAGAGAAAGTTACTGTATCTATACAAGGAGATGGAGTTGCTAGCTTAACAATCACTGATGTTGCTGGTAAAGTTGCAATGGTGAGTTCAATTAATTTAGTGAGCGGAAAATCAGATGTGAATATCGCAGGTCTTGAAGCAGGAATATACGTATTCAACGTAGTTCTTGAGAATGGAAAATCTGCTCAATTCAACGTAGTTAAAAAATAATTTTTACACGTTATTTTTGGTAAGGGTCAACTTCGGTTGGCCCTTTTTTATGAAAATTAACAGTGAACAATGCTTGTAAATTGTTGTTATATGGAATGAAATTAGTTAATTTGCAAGAGACTAACCTATGAAAGAATACCAAGCCGGTCCTAAACTAAATGAAATCACAACACCTTCTGACTTGCGAGAAAAGTTTTCAATTGATGACTTGCCTCAAATTTCAGATGAAGTGCGCCAATACATTGTAGATGTTATTTCTGAAATTGGAAATAGCCACTTTGGCGCTAGCCTCGGAGTAGTTGAATTAACAGTAGCCTTGCATTATGTTTTTAATACTCCCGAAGATCAATTGGTTTGGGATGTTGGACATCAAGCATATGGTCATAAAATTTTGACAGGTAGACGAGATGCTTTTCATACAAATCGATTAAAAGGTGGAATTTCAGGATTCCCAAAAAGATCTGAAAGTGTTTATGACACATTTGGCGTTGGACATTCTTCCACTTCAATCTCTGCGGCTCTGGGAATGGCAGTTGCTAATAGATACAAAGGCGAAAAAAACAAACAGCACATTGCCGTAATTGGTGATGGCGCTATGACAGCTGGTTTGGCTTTCGAAGGAATGAATCATGCGGGCTTTGAAAAAGACGCCAATCTATTGGTTGTATTGAATGATAATTGCATGTCAATTGATCCCAACGTTGGGGCATTAAAAGAATATTTAACGGACATTACTACATCGCATACCTATAATAAAGTAAAGGATGAAGTATGGAAATTACTGGGTAAAATATCAAAGTTTGGTCCAGATGCACAAACAATTGCTTCCAAAGTAACTCATGCACTTAAAGGAAGTATTCTAAAACAAAGTAATTTATTTGAATCGCTTAATTTTCGCTATTTCGGTCCAGTTGATGGACACGATGCCATTGGATTAGCTAAAGTTTTAGAGGATTTAAAAGATATTCCGGGACCTAAAATATTACATTGCTTAACAAAAAAAGGAGGCGGGTACAAATTCTCTGAGGAAGGAGACCCAACAAAATGGCACGCTCCTGGTGTTTTTAATAAAGAAACTGGAGAAATTGTTAAAGTGGTACCAAAATCACCTCAGCCACCAAAATATCAAGACGTATTTGGATATACTATCGTAGAATTAGCAGAGAAAAATGATAAAATAATGGGTGTAACCCCGGCTATGCCAAGTGGTTGTTCATTAAATATTATGATGAAAGCGATGCCTGATCGTGCTTTTGATGTAGGTATTGCAGAACAACATGCTGTTACATTTAGTGCTGGTTTGGCTACACAAGGATTAGTTCCATTTTGTAATATTTACTCCACATTCATGCAACGCGCATATGATCAAGTGCTACATGATGTAGCGTTACAAAACTTGAATGTTGTTTTTTGTTTAGACAGAGGTGGACTGGTTGGAGCAGATGGTGCAACACATCACGGAGTTTACGACTTAGCATACATGCGTATGATACCAAATATGGTTGTTTCAGCACCCATGAATGAGGAAGAATTACGTAATTTAATGTTCACCGCTCAGCTTCCTGATAAAGGACCTTTTTCAATACGATACCCGAGAGGAAATGGTGTATTGACTGATTGGAAAACGCCATTGAGGGAAATCTCAATTGGAACCGGCAGAAAAGTGACAACTGGAAATGATCTTGCTATTTTAACCATTGGTCATCCAGGAAATTTTGCCCAAGAAGCAATTAGTGAATTAACTAAATTTGGTGTTTCAGTTGCACATTATGACATGCGCTTTGTGAAACCTATTGACGAAGTAATGCTTCATGAGGTTTTTTCAAAATTCAAAAAAATAATTACGGTAGAAGACGGTTGTTTGATGGGCGGTTTTGGATCTGCGGTTATCGAATTTATGGTTGATCAAAAATATTCAGCAGAGGTTCTTAGGCTTGGTATTGCTGATGAATACATTCATCACGGAACACAAGAAGAGCTTTGGGCAGACTGTGGATTTGATAAAAACGCCATAATTTCCAGCGTGAAAAAAATGCTATCTATTTCTTCTTTTGAAAAAAAACATACCGAGAAAGTGAGCTAAATTTTTAAATTATTGTAATTTGGACAATAATTTAAATTTCTACCTGTGAAAAATACAAACTACGGTGCATTTGGAACGCTTGTTTTAATCTTTTTTTTCTGGGGATTCGTTGCCGCCAGCAATGATATTTTAATACCTGTTTTTAAAAAAGCGCTTAACTTAACCCAACTTCAATCTCAGTTGATTTCTTTTGCCTTCTATGTTGCATACACAGTAGGTTCTATTCTATATTTTCTAATTTCTGCCCTATTAAAACAAGACATTTTAAATAAAATTGGATACAGAAATGGACTTGCACTTGGATTAATCATTTCGGCTTTAGGTACATTATTATTCATTCCAGCATCCAATCAAGCATCTTTCCCTTTACTTATTTCTGGTTTATTTACAGTAGGTCTTGGGTTTTCATTACAACAAATAGCAGCAAACCCATTAGCAATTCAAATGGGAGATCCAGCCAAAGGAAATGCGCGACTGAGTTTAGCAGGTGGTATAAACAATGTTGGAACCACTATTGGACCCGTAATTGTTTCGTTTGCCATCTTTGGAGGATTGGGCTCAAGTAATACAACGTTAAATTTAGAAGCGGTACAAACTCCTTATTTAATTCTAGGAGCAGCCTTTATCCTTGCAGCGATTGTTTTCAAATTATCAAATGTGCCTGATAAATTAGAGTCCAGTTCTGGAACAGGTACGGGGAATATTCTTGCCTCTTTGAAATACCCTCAAGTTTATTTAGGAATGATTGCCATTTTTCTCTATGTCGGCGTAGAAGTTGCAACTGCTAGTAATCTACCAGAATTCATGAAGCAAAAGTTAGGCACCAATGAAAATCAAGTTGCACCCTATGTTTCCTTGTTTTGGGCAAGTTTAATGATAGGAAGATGGACAAGTGCTGCGGGAGTTTTCACTTTAAGTAAGAACTTAAAATCAATTTTGGGTATCGTATTGCCATTCGTTGCATTTGGTATTTTCTTGCTAGTAAATTGGATTGCAGGAAATGATCTTGCTGTTTTTTACCCATACCTTGGGGTGGTTGTTTTATTAATTATCGCGGATAAAATAAGCCAAGGAAATCCAGTTAAACAATTAATTCT
>CAIUSK010000402.1 GCA_903901805.1 uncultured Flavobacteriales bacterium | reverse complement strand
GTATAAGTGTGGTGCAATACATTGTGTTGAATTCTCCAGTTTACATCACTTCCTCCCAATAAAACCATGACTTTTCCAATGAGCTTATTCACAAATTCATTTTTAGAATACGCTCCGTGATTGGCGTCATGCATAACAGATAAACCAACTCCCGCCATACCAATTCCCATAATTATCCACATGAGCATATACAATGGAAATGAGAGATCAAGCGTTAACAAGAGCACAAGTGGGATCAGGTAAATAGATAACATGGCAATTGTTTTAACTACCATTGTTGTATTTGCGTGTCGCGAAATGTTTTTTTCCTTGAAATAACTATTAACTCGGGATCTTAAAACTTTATAAAACTCAGTGTTTTGAGTACCAGTAAAGCGTACGTTTTGATGTTGCATAGTATCAGTTTTAGTAAAGGTACTTCTATTCGTTCGAACTTTTGTAATTTTTTAGGTAGTTTTTACATAATTCATAGTTAATAACACGGTTAACTACGTTCTGTTCAAAGAGCGATAAACAAAAAGAAAAAGCAAGAGTGGAATTGTTACTATTTCCGGAATAATACTGAAGCTATTTATCACCAGAAGAAACACCCAAAAGCCCATTGATACAAAGTAATAGGTGAATTTAGGGCTGAACTTTTTCAGATCATCAAAGGAATTTATTTTACTAGAAAATAATTGAATATCTTGTTTCATTTTAAGTGAAGAAGCAAAAAACAATAAAGGGAGCAGTAAAATTCCTTGTGGAATTCCCAGATCCTCGTACATGAAAAACTCGATTATTTGTTTACTAAATTGAACTGTGGAATCAGAAAGATAAAGAAACAGGTGAATCAATAGTACCTCCACCAACCAAAAACAAAGAAAAAGCAACAGTTTTATATAATCAAATGACACTTTTTTTTGTTCTGCCAAATTGTAAAGTCTACGTGATGTTTCTATCTGAAAATAGGCCGAAAACAAGTTTTCAATTATATAAAATAGCAGAATAAAATAGAGAGACCAATTCCACAGAAAAAAGCCCAACAAGGGAATAGCAAGTTCACCAATAATTTGAACAACTAAAAGTCTCTTTCTATTCATTATTTCAATGCTGCAACACGATCTTTTGTTAATTGATAATCTGGATTGTGTTTTAAGGCTTTCGCATAGGATTGCAGCGCACGAGTCCGGTCATTTTTTTCTTCGTAACATGTCCCTATATTGTGCCAACCCTTCACAAATTCAGGTTGTATATCGGTTGCCATCTGATAATAGATAATCGCACTGTCTAATTGATTTTCAGCATGAAATTGTTTGATATAACCAATGTTAAACCAGCCTAAATGATATTTACTATCTACGCGCATCAATTTTCTATATTCACTAACGGCCTCGTCAAATCGATTCAGCATTTGCTCGCAATAGGCGACGCCATAAATTGCATTCGACAACTTTGGATTTAAGGCTGCTGCGCTTCGGAATTTTTCAATGGCTATTTCAAATTTTTCATCTTCTGTGTATAGTTGTCCCAACCGCAAATAGGCTAATTCAAAATTAGGATCTTGTTGAATGGCTGTTTCATAAGATGAAATTGCTAAACTTCGCTTGTCTTGCATTAAAAAAACAGTTCCTTTCATAATGTAGGCGTCTCTGTATTTAGGATTTATTCGTAATGCCTCATCAACATATTGCAATGCGGTTTGAAAATCAGCAAAATAGGCAAACGTAGAGGCTAAACCAACAAGTGCTTTTACATTCTTTGGTTGTTTTTTTACGATCACCTGATAATGATTTTGCGCACGCGATACATCTTCCACAGAACGGTCTGGATCGTTGGTCAGCACATCAGCATAAAGCATGCGCGTATCGATTCGTGTGCTATCTAGTCTAAAAGCCTTAGTTGCATCTGGTTTTGCTTTGTCAAAAAACGCTTTGTTATAGTTCAATAAAAACGAATCCAACATCAAACTCCCTCGTTTCACTAATAAATTCACGTCATTCGGATTTAACAGGAGTAAACTATCCAAATTTTTAGATGTCACCACTGGTTTTCCTTTGTCTTCTTTACAAGCCAACAATAAGAGAGAAATAATGGCAGAGAAAATGAAAATAGTTTTGTTCATGTACATATAAATAGTAAAACAAAAATACCTCTTTTGTTTTGGTTACTAGTATTTCTGATTAAATTTGATGTATAATCTTGAACTAGATGAAGAAAAAATCATTTTTAATGTTACTGCTTTTCGTCCTTCTGATAACGGAAGATGTATTATCACAGGGGTGTTCTCAATGTAAAATGTTAGCTGAACAAGGGGCGGAAATGGAAGAAGCTTCCTTTGGTACGTCCATAAATTCAGGGATTTTGTATTTAATGACAATCCCGTACCTCATTCTTTTATTCCTTTTTAGAGAGAAAATCATTGGTTTTTTTAAAGGTTTAGCAAGAAAATAAGAATTCCAAATATGTAGAAAGCTCCCCAAAATCCGTAGATTCCAGAGAGCTCCTCTACTTATTACAGCATATTTTAAAATGGATTTATTTCTTTTTTACTCTTAATAACATTGAATCCAACATTAAATCCAAGATAACCACCACCTCTTTGTGAGGAATAAAAGACATTAACGGGAATATTAAGCGCTCCTGCTTTGAAGGTACGACCAAAGGCAAAAACAAAAGATGTATTCAATTTAGTTGTTCCCCTTTTATCATAATAGGATTTACTAAAATTATAGGTGGTATTTCCAGATAATTGCTCAGGTGTTGGTGCTATAAAATAACCATTCGTATTGTATGCTGGATCTGTCCCATAGTTCGTGTAGGCGTATGAGGCCCAGTCATCCTCAGAAAAATAACGCTCATCTGTACCAAATTTATTCTCATTGTCGAAAAAACCAGTTGAAACTTTTTTCAACCCAAATCCAGGGCCAAAGGCAAATTCCCAACTGCCTTTCCCAAAACGAAACCCATTCATAAAAATAAAGGTTGGTATAAATTGTCCTTGTTCAAGTCCAGAAACATTAAAGACTCCTTCTACTAGTGCAGAAAAGTTCTCTGTTCCAACATACTGACCTTCTAACTGATAACCAATCATACTCACCAAAGGTTGAATACCCAGTCCTCCTTGATCTTCTGGTCTAGTAGCGAATTCATTGATAGAACCAACCAATCCTGCAACACCAATACGTGGGCCCGAATTATTTACTTTCCCGATATTATTGGAGGTTATCATCTCATTTTTAAAAGAAAGGCGATCAACCAAGACTTTGTCAACGGGTAATCCATGCATTTCCTTCAATACTATTTCAATCATGCGTTGAACCTCCATTTCTTGGTTATCAAATTCACGCACAGACGACATAAAAATGGTTTTGTTTTTTACATCAATGATTTTTAATGTAATAGCAATTTTATTACCTAATAAATCCAAACTACCACACATTACATAGTTCGTATTGAGTCCTTCTCCTAATTTGATTAAACAATTTTGTCCGTAACATCCTTGAGTAAATTCAGGATTTGTTTTTAATACATCCGCCATGTCAAATTCATCATACACTTTGTATTTATCTAACTTAATAAGTTCTAAGCGCATCATTTTAGCCGCCGATTCCGGTTTTATTGCTAGTGATGTGACATTTGGATTGGCAACAGCAATGGTCGATTTGACTTCTGTTGTTTGAGCGATAAGTTTTAGTGAGAACACTAATGCTAAAAAAAGTAGATTTTGTTTTTTCATTGTTTTAAATTTATAGACAAAGATTGTTGCAAAACCCACTAAAAAACTAATCGAATTTCAAAAGTAATGTATGGTCATTTGCGTATATCGCAAATCTAGGGTATTAGTTGTATGCAATTAGAATTTATAAAACCAACTTACCATCGGTAAAGGAAAGGATGAGATGTACCCCATTTCGAATGTGGCAACACCGGCCAAAGAAACTTGAAGTGCACGATTTTCTTTTGTTTGAAATCGCATTCCTGGCATAATTACTAAAGCATTAGTGGTATAATCAGGCCCATATTTGAATGAACCAAACATAGAATCAAAAATGAAGCTAGCTTTTGCACCAACTTTTGCAATTCCCGCAATTGAAATTATTGGCCCCTCATATGGATCGTCCCATGCATTTAATAAGTACCCATAACCCGCACTAAATGTTATATTGTTTTTGCGATCTCCATAAGTAAGATTTCCAAAATGTAATCCTCCTAGACTACTAAAATTATCTAAATAACCAGACGTTCCCATTAATGTACCAATAGAAAAGTTTACCTTGGGATTATTTGAAGGAAATGTATATTTTGCCGCTATCGCTACAGGACTTGCTATCCAAGTTGACATTATTCCAATATTGAAATGATCCGTAACGGCAAAATGGACTTCAGGGCCATACAAATTAACCATAGCATAATTCTCCCCTTTTTTTATAGGTAAAGCATTCGTAGTAAAGGAATGCCTTGTGGTAAATGGCCCTTCACTGTGAAATTCCCCCCTTACAATTGAATTTTTATCTTTTATTACTACAATACTATTTATTTCCGATTTTGGAATGAAAATTTTACCCAGTTTTTCTGTTAAAATCAATATTTCTCTTCCATCGTCAGATAATAACTTTCCTATATATTCGGTCCCATCATTTTTTTTAAATAAATATAAATTAGTGTCCGTTTGGGTGTTTTGTGCAAAAAGTATATTCAAATTGCTCAAGAGAAATGCGATAAATAAGATGTTTTTCATAGTTCCGTTATTTATTCAAAGTTTCAATTAATTTTTCTAACAAGAATTGCAAATTTCAAAACCCATGAAAAGTCATTTGTGAATTTCACAAATTAATTTAAACTTATTCCATCATTAAGTCTGATTCAATACGTGCTCTGAATGAACGGATCATTTTTTCGAGATCATAAAAATAGGAATTGCGCTCTTTTTCATTAACGACGCTGATTAAGCTTGAATTAGCTAGTTGTTTTTCGAGAATTTTTTTGGTGTCCGAAACATATAATTCATCAGACGTGTGAAGGTAATTCATTATGTTATGGGAAATAAAAAGACCTTTTGTCTCATTTGTTTCGTAAAGAAATGTTGTCTCAGCGTTGATTGTTTCGTTTACATACATATTAAAAACATTACCTTCTGCAGGCGCCTGTGTGCCATAAATGAATTTTTTCCCGGCTAGGGCTTGATCATGTAAATGTTGAACCAGTAATAAAGCGCGGTCGCACAAAAACAAGGCATAAGAAGGATCTTCGAACAAATGAGCTTTATAGTAATACCAAATTTGCCGCATAAATCCGCGCATAAGCTCTGGATCGAAAATTTCGGTGGAAGGAATTTGATTGTATAATTGAATAATATCTCGGCCTAACTCAAACGCCCTTTCTGAT
Organism: uncultured Flavobacteriales bacterium; assembly: GCA_903901805.1. Lineage (GTDB taxonomy): Bacteria > Bacteroidota > Bacteroidia > Flavobacteriales_D > Crocinitomicaceae > UBA952. The sequence goes on along the minus strand of CAIUSK010000402.1, from coordinate 2,466 downwards.
GTTTTTTCATGTTTGAATTTTTCTGAGGCATAATCCTTTATTTGTAAATGTGTTTTTGCCCAAAAATATAATCTAAACCTTACTAATTGTGGGAAGTTCAGCAATTGAAAGAACTGAACATTATTAATGGCAAGCAACATAGAGGGATTTGTGTGGGACTTGAGATAAACAAATCGCTCACGTATTCCTTCTAAATAGGACTCAAGACTAAAGTCGTATGTGTTTAACGGAGGATAATCAAACAATACCTTGCCACCCCCAACATTCGCCAATTTATCAAAGGAAATATCAAAGTGTTGACATAATTTCTGAATTTCTGATGCAGTTAATGGCGTTTCATCACGGTACCTTCTATAAACTGCATCTGGACTAATGTATAATATTTCCGAAAGTGCATTACCTATAGAATCTTGATTCGCTAACTTAAGTTTGATTTCTTGAAAAATAAGGCTTTGAATAGTCGGTTTCATTCAGAAATTAGAATTTAAAAAACCAACTAAACAATGGAAGTGGAAATGAAATTGAGTTCAATCCAAATATATTTTCTATTTCTTGTCCAAAAACAGTTACCCCTGCAAGAGATACTTGAAAAGCGCGATTTTCTTTTGTTTGAAAACGCATTCCCGGCATTAAAAACAAGGCAAAGAGCTTAGAAGAATTTACTTTTGAAATTCCAACGGTTTGCTGATACAAGCCATTATTATAATCCGGTGGAGTTGCTTCAACAATTGTATTAGTTGTACCAATGTCGTTTCGTGTTGCCGAGCGACTAAACGCACCAAACATTGAATCAAACACAAAGCTTGCCTTAACACCCACCTTGGCTATTGCTGCAATCGAAATAATTGGCCCTTTACTAACACCAGGAGAATAATTACCAAAAGAGTAATTAAAACTTCCGTTTGTTGAAGTATACGTACCTGGGGTAATTAATTCTTTTGACCCAAAACTTGACGTGTATCCATATCCTGCACTAAATGTGACATTGTTTTTTCTATCTCCGTACGTTACATTGGCAAAATGTAATCCGCCAAATCCCCTAAAGCTATTGAAGTAGCCCGATGTACCTAAAAGCGTACCTAACGAAAAATTTAGTTTTTCATTATTCGTTGGTATCGTATATTTTAAAGCCAAGACGAGTGGACTAGCACTCCATGTGGACATGATTCCAATATTTAGATGATCCGTAACGGCAAAATGAACCTCCGGACCGTATAAATTAATTAAGGCATAGTTCTCCCCCTTTGAAATTGGTAATGCATTGGTAGTGAAAGCATGGCGGGTTGTAAAGGGTCCAGCTGAATAATATTCTCCCCGAACAATTGATTTGTTATCCGTTACCTTAACAATGCTTTTAATATCTGATTTAGGAATATAGATTTTGCCCAATGTTGCAGTCGTGATTAACACCTCTCTTCCATCATCACTAATGACCTTTCCAATATATTCTGTACCATTTGATTTTGTAATCACATAGGTGTTTGTATCCGTTTTTGTTTCTGCCGGAACTTGGGCGTATAATTGGCTCAAACTCAAACCAAAAAATAGAAAAATTAAAATTATGCGCATAAATTATTTTTTGGTAAAATTAATGATAAAAGAAGTATTTTCAAAAAAATTAAGCCTTCCCTTTCCCGGTTCCTAATTCAGGATTTTATCAAATCTAGATGAATTTATTGACAATTAAATTAAATCCATTCTAAATAGTTGAATCATGTAAAAATATGACAAAACCATGACAAATTTTTTTTGGTAGTTTGTGACCTTTGTACCTAATGAAACGTGCTGTGTTGGATTCATTTCATATAATTGCTTTTACGCATCGCCAATTAGAGGTGAATCAAATTGGATTGCTGCACATTAACACCGATGATCAGCAAATACGACTTCAAGATTTGAGAACACAAATGGGGTTGGACGAACTTCTTTTTCTCTCAACCTGTAATCGTGTTGAATTCATGTTTACCACCCAAGAACTTGTAAACGATGGTTTTATAAACAACTTTATTAGCTCGTTGTATCCCAACATGGATAATTCAATCAGGCACATATTTACTTCGAATAATGAAATATATTCGGGAGAAGAGGCCGTGAATCATTTGTTTTCTGTGGCATCCAGTATTGATTCGATGGTTGTTGGTGAGCGCGAAATTATCACACAGGTTCGTGGAGCGTATGATCAATCCAATGAACTGGGGCTGACGGGCGATTTTTTACGGATTCTGATTAAGCATACAATTGAAACAGCTAAGCGCGTATATACAGAAACTTCCATTGCAACCAAACCTGTTTCGGTTGTTTCTCTTGCTTATCATAAATTGAAATTAAATAAGCTACCATTAGATGCTCGAATACTGATTATTGGAGCAGGTGTGACCAATACAAATTTATCGCGATTTTTAAAAAAACATGGGTTTACCAATTTCACCGTGTTTAATCGAACACTTTCAAAAGCTGAATGGTTGG
>CAIUSK010000401.1 GCA_903901805.1 uncultured Flavobacteriales bacterium | reverse complement strand
CTCAGTACTGAATCACATCCTTTGTTAGTTGATAGCGTATCAAAGTAAATTCCTGCTGTAGTTTGATTTAATCCACCCAACAAAATACTTTCGCCTTGACAGATTTCTACCGTTAGGTTCGTTAAGTAAGTTGGATTGACAATCAATGTAGTTCTCAATACTGAATCACATCCTTTGTTGGTTGAAAGTGTATCAAAGTAAATTCCTGCTGTAGTTTGATTTAATCCACCCAACAAAATACTTTCCCCTTGACAGATTTCTGCTGTTAGATTCGTTAAGTAAATTGGATTTACAATCAGCGTGGTTCTGGATATTGAATCGCATCCATAAGGCATAGGAAAAACCTGATCATAGAATCCGGCAGTTTTTCGATAAACACCATTTACTAAAGTACTATCTCCCTGACAAATTGAGACATTTACATTATAAAATGGAGCCGGAATTACCGTTACATCCACATGGATATTGGAAGCCATGTTATTACAAGGTGCAATAACTTGAACCGAGTATCTTCCAGTTGTGAAAACAGTAATAGATTGAGTTGTTGCACCAGTTGACCAAAGATAAGACGGACTTTCAGGGCCAGTTAAGACAACAGAATCGCCCAAACAAAATGTAAGTGGGCCATCAGGAGTAATAATATTTGGTGTTTCATTTAAAACCATATTAATATCACGTGTTTTGATTGCCCCACCGTGTGATAAAATTCTACCTTCAATAAAAACATTTTCTAAAATACTCTCAGCCCCATTTGCAGCAATTATAGTCCCTCGAAAAATAGAATAAGGAGCAATACCGACATTTCCATTAATCACCCAAAAAATGTTTTTTGCTTGGGCACTATCGAGTAAAACAACATTCGAATAGGAATTTGCATCAAAATTTCCTCCTATTTGAATAATGAAAATAGCATCTGGATTACCTTGTGCATCAAAATAAAGCGTATCAGAAAGATGTGTATTAGAACCTAAACAATAAGTATGGGGGGTTAAACGTAATCCATACCCTAAGAGATTTGGTTCAAGAAGTTCAATATCGCAACTGTAAGCATTGAGTTCATTTAATAATGCTATATTATCTATCTCACCTTGAATCGTCCAAGCATCTGGGGTGTAATGTATCATCCCATTAACCCCAGCCGTATCAAATCCATCAACAATTCCACTATTTGTTCCAACATCACCAGTTATGGTTGTCGTACCTGTATTTTTAATAGATCCATTATCATTAAAAATAGAAAAGCAACCCAACGACCCTACATAAGGCATAACTGGACCTTGTAATGTTGCCAAGCCGCATCCATAGGGAAGATTGATTGTTGAGGCATTTAGTGTAATTGGACCATTTGTTGTTGCCAGACGGCCTTCTATTGTTGATCCTACTCCCATATTAATAGAACTACTTGCAAAATAATTACCTATTAATTGAGCAGAATTCCCAACGGTTATTGTTCCACTAACTCTCCAAAAAATATTACAGGCTTGAGCGCCATTTATTAATTGAATGCTCGATGCAGTTGCCACATTGAAATTGCCATTGATTTTAATAATAAAAACAGCATTTGGATTTCCTTGAGCGTCCATCGTTAAATTTCCTGTCAACAATGTATTTCCAGAAACTAAATGTACCGTAGGAGTTACCGTTTGACCATTTCCCAACGTAGTCCCTAATGTAGAAGTTGAAATTTGAGTTCCTAGATTGTTGTACGCATTGACCAAATCAGTACTAGCCAATGCACTCGAGGGATCTGTGTCATGGAATGTTCCATTAATATTATAGGAAAAGCCAGAAATAGTTCCAGCATTTGTTCCCACATCCCCAATGGAATAAGAAATTCCTGTATTTGAAATGTTACCAGAAATAGTAAAAGTGGAGTATTTAATTATTTCTCCCAAGGTTGGGGCAACTTGCCCAAATGTTATTCCCCTGACATATAGTATCAGAAAGAATAAGAAGGTATATTTTGTAAGATTTTTCATGATGTATAGTTTAAAATTAGATTGATGACAATACCTTGAGCAAAGTTACCGGAGCCTTATTTCAAAGAGATTACAGAAGCTAGTCCATCTTTTGTATCATTCATTTGCAAAAGCTTATTGCACCTAGGATTCAGAATTTACGGCACACTGATTACAAGATGATTCAATGGTTAAAAAAATAACACCTTTTAACCTACTTAGTCTAATAAACTGAGTTCGGTTATTCAAACGTTGTCAAAACACCTGTAAATAGTAAGATCCGATATTTTTTAAATCGGAATATTGTCATATTTCGGTGCAAAAAAAGGGAAGTAGATTGCTGTTTAGAGGTGAAATTG
>CAIUSK010000400.1 GCA_903901805.1 uncultured Flavobacteriales bacterium | reverse complement strand
TGTTTTTTGTACCTGTCCCTTTCAATTTGTGAATTATATCTTCTTTCGTCTGAATGGAAATGACTGTTTTTAGCGTAATGCTGATATCCTTGGTATTCGAAAGCAATCCTATTTTTTGAATTATAGCCATCTAATTGAAGACCTTCCATCTCTTTTATGTAGACTGAAGGAAGCTTTAATTGTAAAAGGTGTTCCAAAATTAAACGTGCGAGTGTTTCTCCAATTAATTTGTTTGGTGAACATTTTGGACACCATCGTAAAGAATTTTTTACTGCACTCCAAGATTTTTGGAACTTATGACCAGCATTGCATTCAAAGTCTAGTTTAACTTCATTGTTGAAATAGCTTTTTGAAAGGCATTTGCCATTTAATTTAGCTACGAAGTGATTTATTTCATTCTGCGTTTGCCTACTCAAATTGGCAGAAGATTCTTCCTTAGAACATAGATCACAACCATGCCCCCTTAAAAATACTTGTGGCTCTTTTGTAATTACTTTATTGTGCTTTAAACATTTTAATGAAATAGGAGTCCTTTGGTTAACGTAATTTACATTTTCGAAATCAAATAGATCACCATAAATTGATTGAATTTTATTCCTAAAAGTTTGAATACCGTCAGAGAATGCTGCGCGACGTGATTCTATTAGACAAAATTTACAGGGATGTTTAGAATTCAGATGGTTATTTGAAGTTTGTTCAAAAAAATAGTCGTGTTTTTTACAACGAAACTTGATTTTTGTTTTTGCATCGATATAAACTGAATCATTATAATCTATGATATTCCCAAAACTTAATTTGGATTTAGCTATCAGCCATTCTGTATTAAGCTTATTACTCAAAGTAATTTAATATTGGGATCAATGCTTTTAACTAGTAAACCCGAAACAATCTTTCGGGTAGCTTCCCTTATTTCAGGCGATACTCGAATCAATGTTTCGTTTTCTTAAATCAAATATATACTATTTTCACTATAAATAGTCATATCTACTTTTAAAATCACATGAATCTGTTTACGTCAATACCTAAGCTGTCAAAAGAGTAAGTTGGTTGCTGTTTTTCAATCTTTTTATATTTTCGCGTTTTCCATGAATTACACGCAAATATTTCCCCGTAACCTCCAGAATTAATATATTCTTACACTCAGAATGGAATGGAGATCATTTTCGCTTTATTCGCATAAAGAATTTGAGGGTATTGTTATAATTAGGTAATAAAACATAATAGTTCGCAGCAAAAAGGAAGGATTGTTTTGGGGTCATTAAATCTATTTCTCTGTAGAATTAATTTCAACTGTTTTTTGTCTCAAATAATTTCTTAAAATCAAGTTTTTGATAATTCAATCGGGTTGATCAAAGAAAAGTTCGATTCGTTTAAAATTTTTATCCCATTTATGGTAGAGTGGTCTGTAAAAGAAAATTTTTGTGTCAAGAATGGTAATTTTATCAATTTCATTTAGTTTATAAATCCGCCATCTATCTCCTTCTTTTTTATCAACTTTTTGAGAGGTTTCACCGTTTAAAAACCATGCTCTTAGTGCCCATTCACCCTCAAATAAATGATTTTTGAATTTATCGTATAATTCACCAATTAAGTATGGTTCAACAATTTTCAATTCATTTTTGTAAATAAAGGTCACTGCGTTATTTTTATTCATTGCTTCCTTTAATTTATCTACATTTTCCTTTTCTTTTTGTGTCATATTTTGATCTAATTTCGAAGTTTATTTAGTTTGCTATAGCACTACAAATTAAAATATAAGCATTTTATTGTCTATTTAGTTTGAAACTTTTACAGTTTTAACCAGAAGGATATTTTTACTTCCTTTTTGTCAAAAATAGTAAAGCAATGTTGATAAACAAAGAAAAGAAAATATTCATTTACGTAAATAATAAATGAATTTTGAATTTTCATTAAGTTAGTAAAAGGTTAATAAAGTGTGTGAAAATTTGAAGAATACAACTGGAATCTTCTATGATTCTCAAGAATGACAATCAAATATTTCCCCGTAACCTCCAGAATTAATATATTCGCAAACTCAGAATGGAAAGAATCAACTTTTCGTTTTGTTAGCATTAAAAATTTAAAAGCACTTTCGCCTAATTGATCTCCTATGAAATATTCAATATTCATCCTTTTTTCTCTTCTTTTTACGAGCTCAATGGTTTGTGCCCAATCATTCACACCAGAAAAGTATTTAGGATATAAAATCGGTACTCGGTTTACGCCACAACATACAGTGGTCAACTATTTCAAAGCGCTTGAAGCTAATTTTCCATCAACTATTAAGATTGAGAAATATGGAAAAACGAATGAAAATCGTGATTTAATGCTCGCTTACATTGGAACCGCTGAGAATATAGCCAAGCTTGAGCAAATCAAATCAGAACATAAAAATGGTGGTTCTGCCGAGAAAATTTCAATCGTTTGGTTGAGTTACAACGTGCATGGAAATGAGGCTTCCGGCACAGAGGCAGCGATGCAAACAGCCTTTGAATTGCTAACAAAACATGCTGCAAATTTATCCCATACGGTTGTGATTATGGATCCGTGTTTAAATCCAGATGGTAGAGATCGTTATGTGAATTGGTATTATCAATTTAAAACGGCATTAGCCAATCCAAATCCATCAGCGGCTGAACACCAAGAACCATGGCCAGGTGGTAGACCCAATCACTATTTATTTGATTTAAATCGGGACTGGGCATGGTTGACGCAAGTTGAATCTCAACAACGTATTAAAAAATACAATGAATGGTTGC
>CAIUSK010000399.1 GCA_903901805.1 uncultured Flavobacteriales bacterium | reverse complement strand
CTAGTACAACTGAATATACGGTAATTGGCACGGATAACAATGGGTGTTCAACTTCTGTTAATTCAACAATTACGGTTCATCCTAATCCGCAAGCGGGAGTTACAGCAAATCCAATGATTACAACAAGTGACAGCCCTGAAATTGTATTTACTAATACATCGGCAGGAGCAACAGGTTATTTATTTTCTTTGGGAGATGGAACAACGTATGATAATTTCGGTTCTAGTTTAGAACATTCCTATCCATATTCCGAAGGCAATTACGAAGTGTTTTTAAGTGTTTTTAATCAATTTGGTTGCACCGATTCGACCTTAATATTCATTCAAATCAAGGGAGATGAGATTTTTTATGTTCCCAACACATTTACTCCTGATGGTGATGAATTTAATAACATTTTCACACCTGTTTTCACCAATGGATTTGATCCAGCTAATTTTCAAATGGATATCTATAACCGGTGGGGAGAATTGATTTTTCAATCGTTCAATGCAGAAAAAGGGTGGGATGGTTATTTCAACGGGAAATTATGTCCAGTGGGCACATATACTTGGAAAATAACCTACAAAAACCCGGAAGACGATGCTTTTAAGCTTGTTTCTGGTCATGTTAATTTAATTGAATAAAGGCTGGAGAATTTAATCGGTCTTCATTTTCTCTGAAAGGGAATTATAAAGATTGAGTCGATTTATTTTTTTTGTGAATGTTAACTCAAAGTAAAGAATAATTCGTATTATTGCAGCATCAATTGTCGTTCGCATTCTTTGTACGACCAATTAAATCACCACATTTTATTGATTATCAACTACATTTATGGATATTAAAGAACTTGAAAAGCAGAAAATTGCTGACTTACGTGTTATTGCCGAAACAGCTGGTATTGCTAATGCAAGCGAACTTAAAAAAGATGAAATAATAAAACTGTTAGTCGCAAATAAAGCGAATGAAATAGTTCCAACCGTTAATACAGAAAATATTCAACCAGAGTCTGAAGCCAAAAAATCGCGTACAAGAACTCGGAAAGTTATTGAAACTACACAATCGGAACCAGTGCTTCCCTTGTTTGAAGTAACCGCTGAAGAGGTAAAAACGGAGCCATTAATTGAAGAGATTTCAGCACCTATTGTTGCAGAAAAAAAAGAATCAAGTAATCCATTGAAAATGGAGAAAGGTGATCGTCCTCAACACGCACAATCTGCACCTAGACCATTACATAAAGAAAATCGTAATCCTGAGCATAAAAAAGGGGAAAATAAGCCAATGGAAAATAGAGGTGGTGAAAATCGTCCTCACGAAAATCGAACCAATGAAAATCGACCTCAAGAAAGGAGAAATCAAGACAATCGAAATCAAGATAATCGTAACTCTGAGAACAGAAATCCAGAACCGCGAAATCAAGAGGATAGCAAGCAATCCGAAAAAGATTATTCAGCATTTGATTTAGTTGGAATTGTATCAGCTGAGGGCGTGTTGGAAGTGATTCAAGAAGGATTTGGTTTTTTACGTTCTTCTGATTACAACTACTTACCTTCACCGGATGATGTATATGTTTCTCAAAATCAAATTAAATTATTTGGTTTAAAAACGGGTGATACCGTGAAAGGAACGATTCGTCCACCAAGAGAAGGGGAGAAGTATTTTCCATTGGTGAAAGTAGAATCCATCAATGGTAGAGATCCATCGTATATTCGCGATCGTGTTCCTTTTCAATACTTGACACCATTGTTTCCAGATGAAAAATTCAAATTAACGGGTCATAGCCAAGAAACACTCTCTACGCGTGTTATGGATTTGTTTGCTCCAATTGGTAAAGGACAACGCGGAATGATCGTTGCGCAACCAAAAACGGGTAAAACCATGCTTTTGAAGGATGTTGCAAATGCCATCGCAGCCAATCACCCAGAAACATATCTTATCGTCTTATTGATTGATGAACGACCT
>CAIUSK010000398.1 GCA_903901805.1 uncultured Flavobacteriales bacterium | reverse complement strand
TCTTATTCATTTGCTGATTTTGTTGGAAATAAGTAATTTAAAATCATTTCCTTAATGATTTCTTTGTGTTTTATAATTTGTGTATCGTATTGTTCATCAGTCATACCATGCAATTGTTGTGTTAACAATCGGGCCATAAACGGATGTTGACAATTTGCCATAATAATCATAGTAATACCTACCATATCTACTTGCCGCATTTCACCTTTCAATTGCGCATTGGCTACTTCTGTGAAAACTCCTGTACTCGCTAGTTTATTCAAAATTTCATGTGCTTCGATACCGGCATTTTTATTGCGCGACATTTCGTTGAGAATGAATGCGGGAATTTCCGGGTGTTTACTAAAAAACTCATACTCCCGATCAATTAATAAACTAATTTTTTCCTTTAAACTCAAGTCGGTAGAAAATACATCCATCATGCTCAGCATGAAATCGTTCATCACAGCTTGATAAATGATTAGAAATAGTTGGTTTTTTGAACGGAAATAATAATTCACTAACGCCACATTCATTCCTGCCTCTTTGGCTATTTCTCGTGATGTACAGCCAGAAAATCCTTTGGTAATAAAGACGCGATTGGCAGCTTCTTTAATTTTTTCCTCAGTTGATGATATCTTGCACATAAATTAATTTCGATGCAAATATAAACAACAAATTTAAACGCTTGTTTAAAACAAATCAATAAAATTTGAAAATTCTTTGGGTTTTCTTTTGGTTATAATTCCTAAAGGGAATAAATACGTGCTAAGAATTTGAGCTATTTAAATGATTTTCAACTTGTTGAATTACTTTATGATGATCAAATTTTTCGGTACTTTCAGCAAGTTCACTGTTTGACCATATTTTTTGATTGGCACAGAAAGCAGTAATTTCTGCGGCTAAAGATTCGAAATTCTCGGGTTCAAATAAATAGCCTAATTTTCCATTTTCCAACAATTCCATCGTTCCACCTGAATTACTGCCAATTACTGGAGTATTACTAGCTAATGCCTCAAGGGTAACCATTCCAACCGTTTCAGCCTTACTCGCCATTACAAACACATCAATCGCTTGGTAAAAAACAGCAATATCTTTTCGAAAAGGTCGTATAAAAACTTGTTCCTGTAGGTTATTTTCGATTATAAATTGTGTCATTTTATGGTGATATTCTTCACCTTCATTGTGCGTGGGTTCGCCCAGAAATAAAATCGATATTTCGTTGTTTTTCAATTTGTTCAGTGCATGTAACAGTAGCAATTGACCTTTTTGTTGGTCAAATCTACCTGCCAAACCAATTATTAGTTTATTCTGTGGGAGCTGCAAAATTTTACGTGCTTCTTCCTGGGGTATGTTGTGAATAAATGGTCCTCGATCCAAACCACTAGGTATAACTACAATGCGATTTTTCGGCATATATGTTTTGTGTTCCACCTGTTCCTTTAACCAGTTCAAAGGGCAACACCAAGAATCCAATAACCGAAATCGAATAGTATGTAAGATATTCTTTTTGGAAACGCCCAGCTGCATCTCCATAAAGTAATGTACTTTGAATGTGGTTTTACCCCAAAACTTTGCGGAAACAGAAACACTCATGTCCCGAGTATCGCGCAAAATCAAGTGCTCAATCTTGTTCGATTGAAGTAGCTTGCGAAGGCATAGGGCGGCCTTAAAGTCATAGTATTTCTTGTGTTTTTTTATGACCTGAAACGTAATCTTATGTTCAGCACAATAGTTTTGAAACTTACTATCTTTCAATCCAAGGCAGAAAACACTGTGGCCTTTTTGTAGCATCCACAGCGCATTTTTAGCTTGGTTCATTTCTAAACCTCCCCAACTTTCCGTTCCGCATATATAAGCTATTCGCATGGTGTAAAAATAAGTAATCCAACGATATTTGCTGGTTTACTTCTTATCGATAATTTCTGTATCGCTTAGATGTATTTCATTTTCGTTTCGTTGAATACTTTGATGTTTGTTTTTGACAAACGTTTTTTGGAATATTTCTCTTCTTTCAGCTCGTAATATCCAGTCTCTGACTTCTTAAATGAAATGCGTATTTCCTTATCTTCCGTTCCACCAGCTCCTTCATCATTCATTGATTTTTGCCCTGAGTAAATCACCTTTAATAAATTGTCAACCACTCCAACCACCACTCGTTGCTCCTCCATATTTCCTTGTGCCATATACCCGCCAGAAACACTTACACAGATGTTTTTTGGGCCAAATACTTCCATATTTTCTAATTCACCGTATCCTCCAAAACCGGATGGAATGGCTACGTTTTTAACTAAGTCAATACGGTTCCATCGATCTCCCTCGTATTGAAATAATCCAATATTCATAGAGCCTGAGGACATGTGAAAATCGTTTGGATTAGTAATTCCCATGGCAGCAAGCAAGTAACGCTCTGTTCCGATGGTGTAATATTGCTTACCAACAATTTTATACTCTGGTTTTATCGAAGGATCATTCTCATTCACAAATTCTGAACCCAGACTCGTGCGTGAAATATTGAAAAGTGAAATTAAATCATTGTCATTTACCGGATTTTCTGATGAGGTAGATAGTCTCATGGTATTTGCCTCCAAGGAATCAGCTTTTTCTTTATCCGCCTTTGCTTTATCCAAGGCAGCTTGCGCTTCTTTTAATTTTTGTTTTTCCTTATCCAACTCAGCTTTATTTGTATCTGAGCCGCCACAATTTGAAAACAACACCAATAGAATTAGACTTAAAGTAAGGAAAACTGTATTTTTCATAGCTTGTAATTTTTCGTTAACCGATAATTTTTATTTAAACACCAGCCGATTTTTATCAAATATATTAAATTTATGATTCTTTGAGCTTTATTAGTTGTTGAACCAATAATTGTTTTAGGTTTAGCTAATCAAGGAAAAAAACATCCTTCTTTTCACAGATCAAAAATATATAAATGTATGAATTGGCAAATATTAAATAATCGCTTAACAAAGCAGTTTTCATTTAAAAATCAGACCGAGTTGGCTTATTTTCTGCTTCAAGTTGCTAAGCATGCCGATAAAGTTCAGCATCATCCGGATGTTTTTATTTTCAATTGCTCAAAAATGAAAATAGAATTATTTACGCACGACAAAAACGAAATTACAGCTTTGGATTATGCATTGGCGACATTCATCGATTCGATAGAAAAGAAGGATAATGATGAAAAATAAATCATTCGTCTAATACAAGTGATATCTTGGTTGTTCTACGGTGATGCCTGTTTTAGCACGTTGATTTCTAAAAAAAAAAGGAATTCATTTGCATTTATTGATATGAGTTAATTAGATCTTAATATCCAATTTAAGGAATCTTTAAAAAATAGTTAATCTTAAAACACACCCTGTTTTGATAATAATGGCTTACTTTTGCACCTCATTTTAAAACTTACTAGTATGAAATTAAGCTTTTCGTCGGCGTTGTTTCTTGGAGCGCTTGCATTAAACATGAATTGTTTTGCTCAATTACCAAAACTTTCAAAACCAAAAATTAATGTTTCAGTACCAGGCGTTAAAAGCGACGTGAAGGCTTCTGATGTTGGGTTAGGTGGAAAAGATCCAAGTGGCTTGTTCCGTAATGTAACCAATGACAATAACGCTGAATTTCATAGAAAATCTGCCGTTACTAATCTTGCTGCTATAGAAGCAGAGTTTGCTAAAACAGCTGTTGATTATGAAGTATTAACCAAGTTGATTTTTGAAAATGAGCGCACCTTGGGACACATAATGAAATTGGAACCGAAAATTGATCGTGCCAAATATGATGAAAAATATACGCCCCTAAAAGAAAAGGCAGATAAGCAAAATGCAGCCTATGCTGAAGCTCAAAAATTGGAATCTTCTTTTCAAAAAGATTTC
>CAIUSK010000397.1 GCA_903901805.1 uncultured Flavobacteriales bacterium | reverse complement strand
TGAGTTTTGTAATTCCCATGTTGTTTCAGTTCCATAACAATCCAATGTTAAATTCAATTGAACGGATTGTCCACCAATGACAACATTGAAACTGGCACTAACAACATTATTATTTGTGTTTTCATCAACCAATCCAGCATTTGGGTTTGAAACCGTTGCACTAAATGTATGCGCACCAGAAGATAAAGAGGCAACAGGTAAAGTCACCACAACCGATTGCCATTGAGCCAAATTACCCGTCCAATTATATGTTTGATTCTGACTTCCATCAAAACCGTAAAGGATATCAACCGTTGTCAATGCATCCGAACCATTATTTTGAATAGTAACTGAGGGAGTGATGTCCGCACCACAATATGTTCCAGCCACACCAGAAGGATTGGTAATACCCGGATCTACAGCAACTGGAGTTGCATTAGTTGGATCATAACCATCAATAAATTGTGCCCCTAAATTAGTTGGGTCTAACCAATATTTGAGTTGAGTTGCACTCGTACTTCCAGCTGGCTCCCAAGATACACTGAACTTACCGTACTCATCGGACAAAGAACTTGCTCCACAAGCAGAAGCTCCTCCATGTAATTGACCGATAATTCGATGGTTTTGATCATACAATGGAGAACCAGAAGAACCTCCTTCTGTTACCCCTGAATCCCAAGTAGTTACTCCCCAGTGACTATTGGGAGGACATGAACCAAAAGTGGTTGAAATTAATGGATTATTTTCAAACGAAATTTTCTTTATATCTCCGGATGGGTGATGAATTCCTGTGCCTGAGGTAGGTGTGTTTCCTGAATTATCCCATCCTGAAAAATAAGGATTATAATTAATAGGAACTGTATTTCCCTGTAAACCACCTGTTATTTCAACCAAACATACGTCTGATGCAGTAGCTCTTGATCGCAAAATAGCGCCAGATAATGACTGAAAAGTCGGAGACGTTGCAGGGTTATTACAATCAGGAGACTGCCAATTGAATCTAAAAATCCATGTAGCCGGATTACTGTAACAATGATCGGCAGTTAGTACATATGGTTTTCCATCGTTCAGCGTATTATTTATTAATGCGCCAGAACAAAAGCCACTACTACCAGAAACCAGCATTACTGCGCTATTTCGTTCAAAAGTCCAAGCCGCACCTTCAGGGCAATTTACATTTCTATTGCAAGAACCAGAGCCGCCAAATGCTTTTTGACTAAACTCTGTAGCTGTTCGATATCCATGTGTAACAATTGAAATATCAACATTTCCCAACTCATTTCCTTTTTTAACGAAATATTCTACAATAGCGGTGTTTCCTGGAATTAATTCCGTTCCTAGCTGACCCTCATACAAATGATTAGCTGTAAACTTTCCTAAAATAAAATCTTTCTCTTTATTAAAAACATACAATTCATTCCCAATCGGAATTTCGGTATTAGCAAATGTTAAATTTACCGTTAGGGCATTTTCGCAATTAATTTCTAACAACCAAAGTTTATCTCCATTGGGTAACTCTATCCACGAACCAGCGTTTTGCAAGTCTAATTGCGTATAATTATTAAATCCAAACCTCCACGGTGCCGTACCTGTATTATCCACCAAAGCATCTTCAGCGCGCAAGGCAGTTATATTCGGTTCAGAAAAATGTCTTTTATCAATGGATTTCAAAAGTTCATTTCTTTTCAATCCTTTTGGTAAGCCACCGTCTCCTTGTTTTTGGGCAAAAAATGCAGTCGAAATAACAAGAATAAACGTGAAAATTGAATACTTCATACTATTATGATTTAAGTCGTTTAATGCTACAGCCCTTAGGAGATGTAGTGTTTAGTTTAATTTTTTTGCCCGCGGCGTGATTTTCTATCGCGTCCATTAAAAAAGGTATTTCTTTCTTCCGTTTGTCTTCAAATGAATTATCAATTGAACCGGTGTAAATTAATTTTAACTCTTTGTCAAAGAAAAACACATGCGGTGTTGTTTTTGCCCCCATTGCATTGGCTAATTCCGAATTTTTGTCCAACAAATAGGGCATTTTATAGCCTTTGTTTTTCTTATGTTCAATCATTTTCTCCATCGAATCATCACCTGTTCGTTTTGCCTCATTGGAATTTACCAAAATAACCCCGATTTTTTTTGCAGCTGCAAAATCAAAAATTGAATTATATCGGTTTTCCCATCCAGGGAAAGTTGAATCAGAAAATCCTACAACGAAAGGGCAAGTGTTGCAAGAAAAAATAACAACAATTCCATTTTCATTTACCGCATTTTTCAAAGTTACATTTTCATTGTTTGTGGATAACATCGAGTAGTCAGTCAAAGGAGCAACCTGACCAATCTTGATATTCATTATTTGGCCAAACAATGCTGAACCACATGCTATTGAAAGCAACAGAAGAATTATTTTCATTTTATATTAAACTAGAAAGCTAATTTACACTTTTATTTTACGAACAAACAAACCCAACTTATAAAAGTCAAACATCCAAAGAAAAAAGTATCCCGATTGCAAAAATATTAACAACATCGGATTACATATTAAATAAATTAAATTGACCAAGTTGATTAACTTCCATCTCTTTATTTTTTCATAAAAACGAATCAATCTAATACCTTTTATTTCGGGTATTTCAGTTGATTTTCCGTACAATTGAACTATATTCTGAATGGCATTTTTAGTTTTCATTAAAAATAACTCGTTGGAGTCCAGGTGTTTATTTAGCACGGGGTTTTCTATGTGGTCAATTTTTATTTTGTTGCGATCCAGCTCAATACCAAATAACGTGTCTTCGTGGCCATAGCCAACCAACGCATTATTGAATTTAATAGTGGAAAAAACACTGCGTTTTATTACAAAATTATTGGTTTTAAATCCACCCATTGATTTTTTTCGTTCAGTTGCATTTTTGCTTTCGCGCTTGCGACTATATTCCCACCGTAACAGATGTTCTCTGTCGGGCGTTTCAGATAAATAAATACTTGCCCCAACTAATACGTCTGGTGAGTTTTCCTGAATGAAATCTATATATTTCTGAATAAATAAAGAATCTATTATTTCTGAATCACCATCAATAAACAAAAGAAATACTCCTTGAGCATAATCTAAAAATAAATTTCGAATTTTCGAACGGCCAATATTTTCTTCTAATTCAATGTAATTACAACTATTTTTTATCGATTCGTTTTTAAGTTTCCAATCAATATCCGAACAATCATCAATTACGATAATCTCAACTTTGTTTTCTAAGGATTCACACTGATCAGCTAGACTTTTGACCAGAGAAATTACCTCGCCATTAAAAACAGGTATACAAACAGAAATCAATGGAGCCCCAGACACTTATTCTAATTTAGCATAGAATCAACCCAACTTTTTCCCCAATTTTCTTTTTCATCGACCGTCCAAAGTTCTGGAAAAAAGATTCGTTTCTGAAAACGTGGAGGCAAATACTTCTGCCAATTGGTTCCTCCAGTGGCTGCAACATCAGCAGATTCTCTTGCCAAATAACGAACGGCAGACTTATAGTGCGCCAATGGCCAATTGATATTTACAAGAATATCGTGTTGGCGCAAAACTGCAATAATTGCTGGATCCTTTTGATCTTCAATGGATAGTCTGTGGTATACTTTCCATAAATTTTTATCAGCACATTTTTCACCTAATCGAATAAATTGTTCCTTGTATTTATCTTCAAACTGCGTGAGCGTGAGCGTTTTTTTACCTGTTTTAATTTCGGTGGCTCCCTCTTTCCAATAAATATGTTCAAATAGTTTCTCTATTTTGGGTTCAGACCTCATCAACTCTCTCTTGTCCTTATGCACAAGGTTGATAAAATCTGTTGAATAGATTTCA
>CAIUSK010000396.1 GCA_903901805.1 uncultured Flavobacteriales bacterium | reverse complement strand
TTGGTGGGGAATTGCATTTCTTACCGCCTTCGTGGGTTCGCTACAATTTGTATTGGAACACGGGCAACAAGACGACTGGTTCAACGACCGAACAATTACACTTTTAACGACAGTTTCTGCTTCAGGATTGATGCTTTTTATATGGCGAGAACTCACCTATAAACACCCAATAGTAAACCTCAGCGTATTGAAAAACACCAACCTTAGAGTCGGTGTGATAATGAGTTTTGTGTTAGGATTTGGGTTGTACAGTTCCACTTTCATCATACCAATTTACACGCAATCCGTGTTAGGATGGAGTGCATTAGACGCAGGATTAATTCTAATTCCGAGTTCCATAACCACAGGAATTATGATGCCAATGATAGGAAAATTGATACAACGTGGCGTTCCACAAGCCTATATGGTAGCCCTTGGATTCCTTGCATTTTTCGTATTTACCTATTGGATGCACAACGTAGTCACCCCAGACACAGGCGAAGAGCACATATTTTGGCCACTGATTTTGAGAGGCGTTGGATTGGGATTACTATTTGTTCCCATAACCACATTATCATTATCAACCTTGAAAGGGAAAGAAATTGGCGAAGGCGCTGCTTTCACAGGGATGATGCGACAATTGGGAGGTTCATTTGGAATCGCCATCATCACCACATTCATTGCCCGATTCAATCAAGAACACCGCGTAAATTTGGTTTCACACCTCGATAAAACTAATTTTGCAGTACAACAAAGAATCCTACAATTACAACAAGGGTTTATGAACAAAGGCTTCAGTACCAACGAATCACTAAACAAAGCTTACCAAGTTATGGATTATGGCGTGATGAAACAAAGCTCGGTACTTACTTTCGTTGACATTTTTTATTACCTAGGCATCTTGTTTTTGCTGTGCATCCCGTTTGTTTTACTCATCAAAAAGCGCAATTAGTTTTTTTTTATTTGGGTGCGCCCTCGTTTAGAACATTTCGAGGTACGAAGCAATCTGTGCTAAACTCGGTCGGGTTATTCGCTGCAATCTTTGCTGCACTTCGTTCCGCAAAGGATTTCCGCTGCTATCCCTCGCACAATTTAGAATTTATAATTATGATTTCTCAAATAACCAAATCAACGAATAAACCCTTCCTAAAAACTATCTCGTAAAAACCAATTTCACTTCCGTGGATAAATTAGCATCAAAACAATAGCCTTCATAATTAAATCCTTTCAAATCGTCAATAGTTTGAGCGTTAGTATCAATAATATACCGCACCATCAAACCCCTGGCTTTTTTGGCAAAGAAACTAATCATTTTTAATTTTCCGTCTTTATAATCTTTAAATTCGGGCGTAATCACAGGCACTTTCAACGCTTTTGCATCTACTGCCGAGAAATATTCGGTGCTCGCTAAATTCACAAACAATTCCCCTTTAGCCAGTGATTTGTTTAAAGCAGCAGTAACATTGTTTTTCCAAAATGCATATAGGTTTTTAGCATCGCCAACAGCTATTTTCGTACCCATTTCCAAGCGATACGGCTGAATTAAATCCAATGGTTTCAGCACACCATACAATCCTGAAAGAATGCGCAACTTGCTTTGTAAATCTTCTAATTTGTCCAATGGAATCGTATGTGCATCAATACCAGTATAAACTTCCCCATCAAAGGCAAAGATTGCGGGACGTGCATTTTGTGGTGTGAAGGGTGTTTTCCATTCTTGGTTACGTTGCCAATTCAAATCGGC
>CAIUSK010000395.1 GCA_903901805.1 uncultured Flavobacteriales bacterium | reverse complement strand
AACCTTAATGCGTTCTCGTTATAGTGCTTTTGCAACGGGTGCCGCCGATTACTTGGTAAACACTACTCATATTTCAAAAAGACGATTCCACAACAAAAAAGATATTTTAGATTGGAGTCAAGCCAACAAATGGTTAAAACTAGAAGTTATAGCCTCAACAGAAAACACAGTTACCTTCAAAGCGTATTATTTAGATGAAAATTTAAAAGCACAAGTACATTACGAACATTCAACTTTTAAATTAGAAAACGAAAAATGGTTTTATATGGATGGAGAATTTTAAGACTTTCTTTTAATTGGAATCCAAATTTCTTCTTCAGAATCGGGTGCATTATTTTTATATTTCGCTCCTAATATTTCGAAATGCGGACGATTATCTAATTGATATTCCGAGTTAGGCAACCAAACTCCAAAAATATAACCAAAAGTTTCTCTTGCTTTTATAGCATCTCCCACATGATTGAAAACCGCATACAATCCTTCTTGAACTATTAACTGTTGCATTCCTTCTGGAATAGGTTTAAAATCTGTTACAGGAACCACAGCCCATTTAACAAATTCAGTTTGCGGATTAAAATCAAAATTATCGGGATTGAATTGAATGTTGAATAATTCTGTTCCTATTGTATTTTGAATTTCATTTCTTCGTGGCATAAAATTACCCCACAATTCTCCTATTCGGTAATCTGAATAGGAAATTACACTATTCATCCCAATGAATTTTGTTGTTGGGAAGGTTTTGATGATTGGTTTCATAATTTATAAAATGTATCTTCTTTCCATTTTGATGGATTTTGTTCAATATAATGTTGAATGTTTTCAAATGATTCCGAATTGCGAATGATATGATCATGAAATCGGGATTGCCACCCGAAATTGGGGTTGAATTTTCTACATTCAAACGAACAACGCCCTTTATACCAACGAAAAATTTTTGAAATATTATCGTTTAACATTGGATTTTTATTCCCAGAAAATCCACCCGTTCCATCCTGTAAAGACGCAATTAATCGCGTCTCATTGATATTGTTATTTTCATTATCTGACGCATTTAATCGTATTTCATCAATTGTTTCGTTATTATTATCAGACGCGATTAATCGCGTCTCTACGGGATGATTCATAATCAATATCCCATGAACATGATTTGGCATCACCACAAAATTTCCCAATTCAACCATTGAAAAATGATTGGGTATTTCGTACCAAAATTGTGCTGCCAATTTCCCGATTTCGGATAATTGCATAATTCCGTTTTTAATATTTCCGAAAAAATGTTCTCGATTTTGGGTGCAAATGGTAATAAAATAGGCACCGTTATTGGCATAATCCCAGGTTTGTAGACGTGCGGAAGGAATGCGGTATTTGTTTTGAAATTTATTTTGCATGGCGTTGAATGTTATAATATTACGAAATAATGAAATTATTTTGGGAATTGAAAATGATTTTGATTTTTTTTGAATGGATTCAAAAAAAAGAGACAAGGCATTGCCTTGTCTCTACAAAATATATACATTCGAAATATTACATATTTCTTCTATACTGACCACCAACCTCGAATAATGCACTTGTAATTTGCCCTAACGAACAAACTTTGGTTGCATCCATTAATTTTTCGAAAATGTTTTGGTTCTTAATCGCTGCTTCTTGTAAAATGTTGATGTGCTCGGCTACTTTTTCTGCACTTGTTTTATGCAAATCGGTTAACATATCGATTTGATATTGTTTTTCTTCCTCCGTTGCACGAATAACCTCAGCTGGAATAACCGTTGGCGACCCTTTAGAACTCAAGAACGTATTTACACCGATAATTGGGAATTCGCCAGTGTGTTTCAAGGTTTCGTAATACAATGATTCTTCTTGGATTTTCGAACGTTGGTACATGGTTTCCATTGCTCCTAAAACTCCACCTCGTTCTGTGATTCTATCGAATTCTTGTAACACGGCATCTTCTACTAAATCGGTTAATTCTTAAATAATGAACGAACCTTGAATTGGATTTTCGTTT
>CAIUSK010000394.1 GCA_903901805.1 uncultured Flavobacteriales bacterium | reverse complement strand
TGAAGAAGTTTTTAATCAGCTCTTTAAATTAAGTGCCGTTAAACGCACAAAATTTGATGGCTTAAAGCGAAACATTGAATTCTTAAAATAAGATTGGCTATTTTTTTACTAGCTCAGATTCACGTACAATAAAGGATACGTCCAAAACATTTTCTAATTGGTTTTCTACGGTAGCTAAATTTAATTCGAATGAATATTTACCTTTCATAGGTAATTTTCGTTTCGAGAATTTCACATAATGCTCCACTGAACTACCTGTTTTATTTCCTATCCAACGACCTGCTTCATCTGTAATTCTCACTTGCAAAGCCTCTTTTGAAGGTTTTCCTTTTGGAGCTGTTGAATTCAAATAGAGCCACATATTACTATAGGCATAGGAAGTTGATGTACGTATTACAAATACAAAATCATATAATTTGGTTGTGTCTTTGATATCAACGGTAAACCTAGGCTTATTTGACTTTTTCCAAGTTTCATTATCAAATTCATAAGACTGATTGACAATAGAATTATCTCCGCAGGAAAAAAGCAAAAAAAATGGCAATACTAGAATCAAAAACTTCATGACTATAACTTAGGAGGTTGTTTTGCTTGATTCTGCTGATTTGGCGGACGATTGTTATTATTTCCTGGATTTGTTCTCTGACCTGTTCTTTGACTTGATCCTTGAACCGGTTTATTAGAGCTATTATTTCCGCCTTGAGAATGGCCTTCTTGAGGGCGCTTCTTTTTTTTGTTTTTCTTAAATGAATTTTCAAATCGATTTAGGCTATCTTGACCAACCACATTTTCATAACTCGGTTCATCTGTTTTCACAACAGCTTCTTTTTGATAAGAAAAATCTTTTAAATCCTTAGGAGTTTTGCCGTCTTTATTCAATTTAATTACTTCCTTAACCTTTTCAGGCGATAAAGCAATTAGTCCCATTTCTCCTTCGTTGGCATACCACATTTGTCGTTTAAAGACATCCGTTTTAATATGAAAAGCTATTCCTTTTTCTGTTTTTAAGCGAACATCTGAACGAGGAAACTCTTTGATAGTATCCAAGTACATATCTAATTCATAATTCAAGCAGCATTTCAGTTTACCACATTGTCCCGCTAGCTTTTGTGGATTAAGCGAAAGTTGTTGGTAACGAGCAGCTGAAGTTGAAACCGTTCTAAAATCAGTCAACCAAGTCGAACAGCATAATTCTCTACCACAAGAACCGATCCCTCCCAAACGAGAAGCTTCCTGGCGCGATCCAATTTGACGCATTTCGATACGAATTTTAAACTTATCCGCCATATCTTTGATCAACTGTCTAAAATCTACTCTTCCTTCAGCAGTGTAATAAAATGTGGCTTTTGACAAATCTGCTTGATATTCAACATCAGAAATTTTCATTTCCAATTTCAAATTAACTGCTAAAGATCGGGCTTGATACATAACATCTTTTTCCAATGTTCGTCCTTGCATCCATTTATCAATCTCTTCTTGATTGGCTATACGGAGAATTTTTTTCGCGTCGTATGGTTTAATTTCTGGAGCCTTTTTACGTATTTGTACACGAGCCAATTCACCCACTACAGAAATAACGCCAACATCATATCCTGGCGAAGTCTCCACTATTACAACATCTCCAACTTGTAAGGTAATTCCATTTTGATTTCGGTAAAAACCCTTTCGGCTATTTTTAAAACGGACTTCTACCATATCATATACCGACTGACCATCGGGTAAAGCCATATTACCTAACCAATCATATACATCTAATTTGTTGCACCCACCAGAGCTACAAGTACCATTATTCTTACACCCTTTTGGTGTGCCTCCCCCACTTGAACACGATGAACAACCCATACATTTTTAATTATTGTAAAGATAACAATTTATTGAATTGTTGTGAGCGAATTGTATTCTAAAATTATTTATTATTCCACTGGGTCATTGCCAGACCTAATCCAATAGTTACGAAGGCCTTGATGGCTTCGCTAGCAATCTCTATTCTTTCCGATAAGGCAGATTGTTCGTCACTTGTCCATTTTCCCAACACATAATCTGATTGTTTTCCAGGAGAAAAAACGTTTCCAACGCCAAATCGCAAACGAGCATACTCTTGTGAATTCAGAACAGCTTGAATATCCTTCAATCCATTGTGCCCGCCATCACTCCCTTTGCCTTTCATACGTATTTTACCAAAAGGAAGAGAAATATCGTCAGTAACGACTAAAATATTTTCTCGCTGAATTTTTTCCAGTTGCATCCAATAATTCACTGATTTACCACTCAAATTCATGTAAGTAGTAGGCTTTATCACTATTAAAGTTCTTCCCTTTAGCTTCACCTCTGATCGATCTGCCAACTTAGCGGACACAAAGGATCCTTCTAAATCTCTCACCAGTTTTTCAACTGCCTTAAAACCAATATTATGTCGTGTTTCACTATATTCCACACCAGGATTACCTAATCCAATAACTAGAAATTTCATGGCAATTAAGTTAGTTGAAACTCAGGAAATAAAGACAAAATACCTGATTCATTTGCATTGCAAACACCTCGTTCAGTAATCAACGCAGTAACAAATCTTGAAGGCGTGACATCAAATCCATAATTACTAGCTGAAGTAGTTTCTGGACAAATCAATACAGAACCTAATTGACCATCAGAGCGTTTACCTGTGATATATTTTACCTCATTTTGATCGCGTTCCTCGATTGGGATTTCAGTTAATCCATTTCGAATCGACATATCCAAAGTGGTTGAAGGTAGCGCAACATAAAATGGAATATTGTTGTCTTTTGCAGCTAGGGCTTTTAAATAGGTACCAATTTTGTTTGCTACGTCGCCTTCGCGTGTTGTTCGATCTGTTCCAACAAGTACCAAATCCACCATACCGTGTTGCATCAAATGTCCACCAGCATTATCAACTATTAAAGTATGTGGAATTCCATGTTTTGTTAATTCATAAGCCGTCAAGTTTGAACCCTGATTGCGCGGACGCGTTTCATCGACCCAAACATGAACCTTAATTCCTTTACTATGGGCTTGATAAATGGGAGAAGTTACGGTTCCCCATTCAATACACCCCAACATTCCTGCATTACAGTGTGTCAAAATCTGAACGGGTTCGTTATTTTTTTTCTCGGCAATTTTTTCAATAATTGGCAATCCATGAACTCCGATCATTCTACAAATTTCAATATCTTCCTCAACAATTCGAGCAGCCTCTTCCCATGAAGTAGATAAAAAATCCGATGACTCATCTAGTGAATTTCTCATTTTATCCAACGCCCAGAATAAATTAACCGCTGTTGGACGAGAGGCACGAAGCTCCTGAAAAGCTTGATCAATAAACGAACCATCCAATTGATTTTCAATCATTTCTCGAACTGCTAAATATATTCCATAGGCAGCTGTTGCACCAATTAATGGAGCTCCACGTACAGTCATATTTTTAATAGCTCGTTCAGCATCTTTGTAGGAAACTAATTTTACTACCTCGAATTCATGAGGTAATTTACGTTGATCAATGACTTCAACAAATCTATCTTCGGTTGTCCAAATAGTCCGAAAAGGGCGCATAAATTTAATTTTGGTACGAATTTAAGTAAAATGATTGATTATAGATTTGACAAATAGGGCGCAGCTGTTGAATTAAAATGAAAAAATTGCCTTACATTAATTAAAATAGATGAACGTAAATAGCTTACGTACTTACATGTGCATCTTTGTCAAAAATAAAGGAAAATGAATAATCAAACGAATCAAATAAATCGTATCGAATTTAACTCATACGAAAATGAAATACACGTTACATGTGTTGTATTTGAAGGTAAGCTTTCATTTGAAACTGTAGTAATACTTTCGCATTCCTGGTTTAATCCATTATTATTATTTCTTCAAAGGAATAATCCAACTGAGTTACTAGATGAAAAAATTGAACGGATTCCTTTTCCGGACGGTAGTATGCAATACTCCATTCTAACTTGCCAGTTAGAAAAAAATAATATTGAATGGGAAGAATTATTGGGTTGTAATATTCAACCAAAAAGAATTCGAGCTTAGAGTTTTCTTGCTACTTCTACTTCTTCGAATGCTTCAACGATATCTCCTACCTTTATATCATCAAATTTATCAATATTCAAACCACATTCGTAGTTGTTTTTCACTTCACGAACATCATCTTTGAATCGTTTTAAAGATCCAAGTACACCGGTATGAACTACAATTCCATCTCTAATAACTCGAATTTTAGATGAGCGCTTGATGGTACCATCCATGACATAACAACCAGCAATTGTTCCAACTTTGGTAATGTCAAATGTTTCTCTAATTTCAGCTGACCCAACAATTTTCTCTTCAATATCAGGTGAAAGCATTCCTTCCATCGCTGCTTTAATCTCCTCAATTGCTTTGTAGATGATAGAATAAAGACGAATATCAATTTGTTCGTTTTCTGCCATTTTACGAGCAGTAACAGTAGGTCTAACTTGGAATCCAATGATAATTGCATCAGATGCAGAAGCAAGGTTGACATCAGCTTCAGAAATAGCTCCAACACCTTTGTGGATTATTTTCACTTGAATTTCCTCAGTAGAAAGTTTCAATAAAGCATCTGAAAGTGCCTCAATTGAACCATCCACATCCCCTTTCACAATAACATTTAACTCTTTGAAATCTCCGATTGCCAAACGACGACCAATTTCATCCAAGGTAATATGTTTTGTTGTTCTAAGTCCTTGTTCTCTATATAATTGTTCTCTTTTAGTTGCAATTGTTTTTGCTTCTTTCTCGTCATCTAGGATATTAAATTTATCACCTGCACTTGGTGCTCCGCTTATACCTAGAATAGAAACAGGTCGAGAAGGTCCAGCTTCTTTTACTAGTAGACCATGTTCATCATGCATTGCACGAACTTTTCCATAATATCTACCTACTAGAATAACATCACCAACACGCATCGTACCAGATTCTACCAATAAATTTGTAACAAAACCTTTTCCTTTATCCAAAGAAGATTCAATTACCGTTCCTACAGCATTTTTATCTGGATTTGCTTTTAAATTTAACATTTCAGCCTCTAATAATACCTTATCCAGAAGCGCATCGATGTTTAAGTTTTGTTTTGCTGAAATTTCTTGTACTTGATATTTTCCACCCCAATCTTCAACCAAAATATTCATGGCTGATAATTGCTCACGGATTTTATCTGGATTCGCACCTGGTTTATCAATTTTATTTATCGCAAACACCATTGGTACGCCAGCAGCTTGAGCGTGCGAAATAGCTTCTTTTGTTTGAGGCATTACATCATCATCAGCAGCAACAATAATAATTGCAACATCTGTAACTTGAGCTCCACGTGCACGCATTGCAGTAAATGCCTCGTGTCCAGGAGTATCTAAGAAAGTCATTTTGCGACCATCTTTGAGCGTTACAGAATATGCTCCGATATGTTGCGTGATTCCACCTGCTTCTCCCTCAGTAACATTTTCATTTCTAATTTTATCTAACAAGGAAGTTTTACCATGATCAACGTGTCCCATCACCGTTATAATTGGTGGACGAGAAACCAATTGATCTTCGGTATCTTCAATAACTTTAATAGATTCCGCAATTTCAGCACTAACAAATTGAGTTTCGTAACCGAATTCATCAGCAATAATTTGAATTGTCTCTGCATCAATACGTTGATTAATTGAGGCAAAAATCCCCAATGACATACATGCAGAAATCACCTGAGTAGACTGAACATTCATCATGGATGCCAACTCAGAAACGGTAACAAATTCAGTGATTTTCAAGATTTTCTCTTCCATCTCAGCCGCTGCCATTTCTTCTTGGCGACGTTGAGAAACGATATCTCTTTTTGCTCTACGATTTTTTGAAGCTTTTGATTTTCCACCTTGATTAGACAAACGAGCTAACGTATCTTTAATCTCTTTCTGGATATCAACTTCTTTAATTACTTGTTTTTCAACTTTTCCTTTCTGAGGTTCTTT
>CAIUSK010000393.1 GCA_903901805.1 uncultured Flavobacteriales bacterium | reverse complement strand
CGGATGAAAAAACAATTGCTCGTGAATTTGGTGCCTTAGAAAAAATAAGAGATAATTATCCCAAATTTCTGCTAACAACAGATTCCTTCAAGCAAGATCGCTCGGGTATTCATCATATAAATGTGTTTAACTGGTTGTTGAATAAAAATTAACTTTCGAAAACACCAACTATCGAAACTTGTGATTTTTGCATTTTTCGATAATTGAGCCTAAAAAAGTTCCAGAAAGATCTATAACACATTCCAATAAAAACCGTTTTAGTATTAAACTATGGTATAGATGATTTAACCTGATTTATTAAAACAAGTGGGTGAACTCTGCAACAAATCCAATTTCGCTTTGGAGAATTTGAATACGAAGGAATATACCAGGGTTGGGTGTGTGGTGTAGTTTTTTGCTATGACTCATGGTTTTTTAATCGTAAAGAAATTCCATTTTTTACCTACATTTGATTTTCAATTCGTACATATGAGGTTTCTTTTTTCAATTGCTTTTTTCTTTTTGGGACTAAATACTATTGTAGCACAGGATGTTGTGAAAATGGAAAAAGAGAATGGAGTGTACAAAATTCCATGTAAGATAAATGGGCTCCCACTCAAATTTATTTTTGATACTGGGGCAAGTAGTGTTAGTATATCCCTTACTGAGGCTTTATTTATGCTAAAAAATGGATACCTCAAAGAATCGGATATCAGGGGGACTATTT
Organism: uncultured Flavobacteriales bacterium; assembly: GCA_903901805.1. GTDB lineage: Bacteria > Bacteroidota > Bacteroidia > Flavobacteriales_D > Crocinitomicaceae > UBA952. The sequence continues at coordinate 1,207 of CAIUSK010000393.1, read as the reverse complement.
ACTACAGCATTGCAAATGGTGAAATAGCTGAAGGAACAAAAATTAATCTACAAAAAATTGAGGTAGGAAAGCAAATATTATATAATGTGGAGGCATCCATAGTGCATACCTCACAAGCCCCTTTGCTTTTTGGGCAGAGTGCCATGGAAAGATTTGGCAAATTCACCATGGACTATTCCAACGCTAATTTATTGATTGGAAATGCTAGCAATACCACTTCAAACACAACAAGTGCTGCGGCAATCAAATCGGTAAAAATTGGAACTCAAACGTGGATGTCTGAAAATTTAAATGTTTCTACCTTTCGAAATGGTGATCCTATTCCAGAGGCTAAATCAATTGAGGAATGGAAACAAGCATGTGAAAATAAACAGCCTATTTGGTGTTTTTATGAGTTTGATTCCAAGAATGAATTCAAATATGGAAAGTTATATAATTATTGGGTTTTAAGCGATAAAAGAAATATTTCCCCTTATGGTTGGAAATTACCCTTGGCGAAAGATTTTGAATTGCTTTTAAAGAAGGTTGACCCGAAAACTTCAATTAGTCCTACCGATATGTTCGATAGTTTAAACGGTGTTAACAATAATTTTCACAGCTTATCTGCAGGGGAAAGTTTAAAAAGTATCAATGGTTGGGAAATCAGCATTTTATATCCAGATAAACTTTGTGGACAAGAATGTAATGGAAATAATTTGAGTGGGTTTAACGCAAAACCCAGTTCTTATATTGGATCACTTTACAATTCCAGAAGTATACCAACAATAGGTTTTGGTAAAAAAGACTGTTGTTATATTTGGGCAGCCAATATTGATTTGTTCGATACAGCTTATGGATACGAAATATACATAGTAAACAAACACAATCAAGTTAGTTTAAGTAAGACACAACCATTTGATGGTCTGTCTATTCGATGTTTAAAGGAATAAAAAAAGTAAATTTGTAATAAAAACAACAGTTTTTTATTTCTTTTACCCCTATTTTATTTGCATTACCCAGATCATTTGAATTACCCAGGTAAAGCCAGATTATCCGGATAAAAAATGGTAAATATCTGAAATAAAGGTAATTAGAATTTTTGAACTTTTTTGTTTTTCTCGTTTAAAACCGGGTATACCCTTATACTAGTACAAATGTGCAAGTTATAATTTCCGATCCCTTTTCCAATCGTTTTATCTTTCCTTAGATCAAATTTTTCATTGCCATT
>CAIUSK010000392.1 GCA_903901805.1 uncultured Flavobacteriales bacterium | reverse complement strand
AGGAATTTCAAATCTTCCGAACACGTTTCAAGTATATACGAACAAATGTGTTTCAGGAAATCTTCGGTAAGATCCATATTATCTTTCAAATCATTGAAAGCCACTTCCGGTTCGATCATCCAAAACTCAGCTAAATGTCGAGAAGTATTAGAATTTTCAGCGCGAAATGTAGGACCAAAGGTATATACTTGACCTAAAGCCAATGCAGCTAATTCAGCTTCCAACTGACCGGAAACGGTTAAGTTCACTGGTTTTCCGAAGAAATCTTCTTTAAAATTAACTGACCCATCCTCGTTCAATGGCGGGTTTTTAGCATCTAAGTTGGTAACACGAAACATTTCTCCTGCGCCCTCTGCATCCGATCCGGTAATGATGGGTGTGTGCAAATAGAAAAAACCTCTGTCATTAAAAAACGAATGGATGGCATACGAAACGTGGTGACGTATTCTAAAAACCGCTCCAAAAGTATTGGTTCTAAAACGCAAATGTGCTTGTTCACGAAGAAATTCCAAACTATGTCGTTTTGGTTGCATGACCGTTTTTTGAACATCATCTGGATTAGCATCTCCTAAAATTTCAATGGCCTCGACTTGTAATTCTACAGATTGACCCGAACCAATTGATTCTATTAACGTTCCAGTAATAGAAAGGGCAGAAGCAGTGGTAATACGTTTTAAAAGTGTTTCATCGAATTTTTCAAAATCAACAACAGCCTGCAATGTTGCCATGCATGAACCATCATTTAATTGAATAAATCGATTGCTTCTAAAGGCACGTACCCACCCTTTTACGGTAATGGAAGTATTAACTAATTGTTGACCTTCTTTCCCTAAAATTTCTGCTATTTTCCATCTTTTCATACTGCAAAAATAATGGATTTACAATTGTAAAGTTTAATAAAACGAAACGTTTGCTCCTATTTTCCGTAACTAGAACTTAAAACAAAAATTATGAACAACGCAGCACACTTACATTTACTAGTAAATCACTTTCCAATTTTTCTACCATTATTAGGTCTTATTATTTTAATTGTTGGTATTGCATTCAAGTCCGAAATTGTCAAGCGTGTTTCGTTGGCGATGTTTATTTTCAGTGGAATCTTTGCATTTATAGCCTTTTCAACAGGTGAAGGAGCCGAGGAGATTGTTGAAGAATTGAAACGTAGTCACGACTTAATCCACGAACATGAAGAAGCAGCCGAAACTTTTACTTGGCTCTCTTATGTTTTAGCTTTGTTTTCTATAGTTGCATTCTGGTTCAACTGGAAAAAACATCCATTTAAAGACCTTTCAATGTATATTGATTTGTTAATCAGTGTTGCTGTAATTTACTTCTCCTACCCTGCTGGTCAAACAGGTGGAGAAATCACGCATCCGGAAGTGAGTAATTCTTTCAAGGTTTCTGCTGGTGAGGATGAAGATTAATTTATTTTTCACTTAATCCAAAACAAAGGAAAAATAATACTCAAATTGAGCTGATTGTAAGTCAATTATTTTAAAAAATT
>CAIUSK010000391.1 GCA_903901805.1 uncultured Flavobacteriales bacterium | reverse complement strand
TGTTGATCCATCTGATCCAGATAATACCGTTTGGGTTGGTACGGGTGAGGTATGGACTCGGAATAGTGTTTCCATGGGCGATGGAATATATAAATCTGCAGATGGAGGGAAGAATTGGACCAAAATGGGGCTCGAAAAATCAGACCGCATTTCTTCTATTCAAGTGGATCCCAAGAATTCGAATATCGTGCATGTCGGGGTCTTAGGGGCACTTTGGGGAGATAGCCAGGAACGTGGGGTGTATAAAACCACTGATGGCGGAAAAACATGGAATAAAGTTTTCTTTGTGAACGAAAAAACAGGCTGTTCCGAACTTATTATGGATCCGTCAAATCCACAGATATTATATGCTTCTTTCTGGGAATTCCGTCGAACGGCTTACTCATTTAATTCCGGAGGTTTATCAAGCGCGTTGTATAAAAGTACAGACGGCGGAGCTACTTGGAATAAAATTCACACTGGTTTTCCATCTGGTAAATTAGGTCGCATTGCTGTAACCATTGCCCCATCTAATCCACAAATTGTGTATGCCGTAATTGAGTCTGAAAAAGCCGAACAAAAAGGGCTCTATCGATCTGATGATGGTGGCCAAAATTGGAAATTTTTAAACGGTGATTTTGGACTAACAGTTCGTCCTTTTTATTTCTCGCGCATTACCGTGGATCCTAAAGATCCGGATATTATTATGAAAGCTGGGCTTAGTGGTTCAATTAGTCGCGATGGCGGCAAAACATTTAAAGGGCTTGGTTCTATGCATTCGGATATTCATGATATTGCATTTGATCCAACTAATTCAGATAAAATTTTTGTCGCAACGGATGGCGGATTATACCGAAGTTTAAATAAAGGAACATCCATGGAAATGATTGAGAATTTACCGCTGAGTCAGTTTTATCATGTTAGTGCCGATGACAGAGAACCTTATTTCGTTTATGGAGGTTTACAAGACAATAACTCTTGGTTTGGTCCGTCTGCAAGTCCAGGTGGAATTGAAGCACGCGATTGGGAATTGGTCGGGCAAGGAGATGGATTTAGGGTTTACCCACATCCAACAAAACCTCATATTGTTTATTCTGAAATGCAAGGTGCCGAAGCCGTTTGGAGGTTTGATACAAAAGATCAACAATTAAAAGTCATTAAACCTTATCCTGTGTCTGGAGATCCAAAATTGAGATTCAATTGGAATGCAGCTATGACAACAAGTAAGCATAATCCGGATCGATTATTAATTGGGAGTCAATTTTTGCATGTATCAAATGATATGGGAAATTCCTGGACAAAAATTTCTCCAGATCTTACGACAAATGATAAAACCAAACAAAATCAAGTTGAATCGGGTGGTTTATCCGCGGATAATTCTGGCGCAGAAAATCATTGTACGATTTTTACCATTGCCGAATCTCCATTGAACGAAAAAGTGATTTGGGTAGGTACCGATGATGGTAATGTACAGGTGACTCAAGATGGTGGAAAAACCTGGTCAAATGTAACATTGAATGTAAAAGGCTTACCGGCCAATACGTGGTGCTATCATATTGAACCTAGCGTATTTGGCGAAGGTGTTGCGTATGCTGTTTTTGACGGGCACACCAAAAATGATTACAATGCCTATGTGTTTAAAACAACTGATTTTGGTAAAACTTGGAATTCAATTACCACCAAAGAAATCGCGACATTTGCTCGGAATATTCAGGAAGACTATAAAAACCCAAATTTACTTTTCCTAGGAACCGAACTTGGGCTGTACATTACTTTAGATGGTGGTATCTCTTGGTCGAAATTTGAAAATAATGTTCCTAGCGCTGCTATTCATTACATGGAAATGCATCCGAAAACAAATGATTTAATCATAGCCACACACGGGCGAGGAATCATAATTTTGGATGATGTTACACCTCTTCAGGCATTGAATTCAGAGATAACAACAAAAACATTGCATTTCTTCGATTCCAAGCCTTTTACAATGAGTGAGAAAAGTTCTTTTGGCGGAACAAGTTCCGAAGTTCAATTTGTAGGTGATAATCCAAAAACAGATGCGCAAATTAAATATGTGCTTCCTAAACGCCATACTTTCGGGAAAATGTCCATGGAAATTTTAGATTTGGATGGACACTTAATTACTACGCTTCAAGCGGGTAAACAAAAGGGAATCAATACGGTGGAATGGGGTTTTAATCGTCAAGCTCCCAAGGTTGCCAAAGGAAAAACAATCGCCGGAGCTGCTATGTTTGCACCACGAGTGAAAGCTGGTAAGTATAAAGTGCGGATTACTAAAGGAAACGATGTTTTTGAGAAAGAAATTGAAGTGCAGTATGACCCAAAATCTCCGTTTACCTTAGACGAGCGCACAGCACAACAAAAGGTAACACAAGAGTTGTTTGATTTTACTCAAAAATTGGCTTATTTAGTCTATCAAATCGACTCTTGGGATGCGACAATTGATCAATTCAACGCAAAGAATTCTGCCCCGCACAAGTCAGTTCAAACATTGAATAAGGAACTGGATGAATTACGCGATAAATTGGTGGTAACTAAAGGCGATAATTATGTGGGTGCTGGAGAACCAAAATTACGAGAAAAATTGGGCGATATCTACAGTTCAGTGGGTTCTTATTTTGGAGCTCCATCGGTTACACAATTAGATAATATTCAAATGTTGACCCTGCAATTTGAAGAGGCTACCAAGCAATTTGACAAAATTAAATCTGGCTCTTTGAAAGCTTTTGAAAAAGAATTAAGTAAAAATACAACTGTTCAAACACCAAAAATTTGTTCCTTCGAAGAATTCCTCAAAATGGATAAATAATGCGACATGAAAAAATTACTAATTACAACCGGAGGCGGTGACTGTCCTGGATTAAATGCAGTAATTAGAGCAATTGTTAAATCCGCCTATTCCGATGGGAATTGGGAGGTTTATGGAAGTATGGATGGATTTGAAGGAGTATTGAATGATCCTCCAAACATGATTGAATTGTCCCTTGAAAAGGTGGCTGGAATTCATGTGAAAGGTGGTACCATTTTGCATACTTCAAATACAAAAAACCCATTAAATTATCCCATCAAGCAGGTTGATGGAAAGTGGCAATACGAAGATATATCTGATTTATTAGTTCAAAAGTTAAAAGGATTTGGATTTGATGGAGTAATCAATATCGGCGGCGATGGGTCACAACGTATTTCAGATGTTCTTTCAAAAAAAGGAATTCCGGTAATTGGTGTTCCAAAAACAATTGACAACGATTTATTGGGAACAGACTATACATTTGGGTTTCAAACTGCCGTTCAAACTGCCACTGAAAGCTTAGATAAATTGGTTACAACAGCTGATAGTCATCATCGCGTAATGGTTATGGAAGTGATGGGTCGTGAAGCTGGTTGGATCGCTTTGCATACAGCAATGGCAAGTGGAGCTGAGGTTTGCTTGATTCCAGAAATCCCATACTCAATTGATAAAATTGTGACACGAATACAAGCACGATATGCAGTCGGTAAAGGTTTTGCTACAATAGTTATTGCCGAAGGTGCAAAGCCAATAAATGGGACTGTAGTTGCATCATTGGGATCCCTGCATTCAGAACATGTTCGATTAGGTGGAGTAGCATTTACACTTGCCCAGCAATTGAAAGAACATGGATGTACGGCCGAAATCCGTGAAACAGTATTGGGCCACGTTCAACGAGGAGGAACACCAATTGCCTTTGACCGTTATTTGGCCACTTTGTTCGGTGTCAAAGCGTTTGAACTTGTTCAATCCTCAGATTTTGGGAAAATGGTAGCTATTCGAGGAAATAAAATCGTTTCAATACCATTTCAGGAGGTTACAAATTCAACTAAAAAAATAGAGGTAGATGGGTTTGAAATTCAAGCAGCAAAAACAATTGGAATATCCTTCGGTGACTAAATTAATAACGAGTTATAGCTGCAAATCCGTTGTGTTTTTTTAAAGATCCATCCGGAACAAATACAATCTCTCCACCATGATTCATGTTGGCTTCAATAATTTCATCGTAAATGTCATCAACCACATTTTCACTTTGTCTTTGGTCATCACCTACAAGAAATAAATTGTTTTCCTTGATTTGTGCGGATTGAAACAAACTTTCCTCCAGAAAAAGAGTTTGAATTTGTCCACTCGGTATCGCTTCCCAAATTTCGTTTAAATCTGAGATGTAATTCCCCTTGGATATTGCTTCTTCTAATTCATCTAATCGTTTATTCTCTTTTTCAATAATGTATTTTTTGACCACTTTCCATGCTTCTTTTGCGATCACCTGACCTTTTTCGCTCAAATGATTTCCTTTGATGAAAACAGGAAAAATGAGATGTTCATTGTCGGCAATTTTTTTAAATTCATGATAATTGGATGCTTCACTGCATATCAAAAGGGGTAGAGGATGGATATAGTGTATCGCGTTAAATTCTTTATCGACTTGATTAAAAAATTCCGATAATCGATTGGACTCAATTTGAGCATTTTTCTTTTCCGCCTTCGATGTTGGAAATAAATGAGAATTGATTATCGGAAAAGGATTTCCAATCTCTTGTACCACTTTATCGTTCATTGCCTCGATTAATCGAACTTGCTGCTCACTCAAAACCAAAATAAAATAATTCGTCTCTTGATGCATTGCGCGAATTAAATCCCGGGTGGCAAAGGTTTTGTCGATAACAACCCTATTTCCAACCGATATAGGAAGTCTGGTATAAGTGCAAATTGATTCATTTACAAAAAGCAATAAACTTTCTTGGTTGTAGGTATGATCAATGGAATAAGAGAGTTTTTCGAGCTTTTCGATTAAATGCTTCGATTTCTCTTTGTCATCCAACTTTTGTAACCGCATTTTTGCCTGATTAACCAAATTCTTCAACGCTAAAGGGTCTTGTAGCTTATCTGGTTTGGTGCGATGTGTATTTAAGATAATGGTAATGCAGGTATCAGAAATAACATCTTTAACAAGTTTGAGTATGTGGTTCATGGTATTGGATTTTGTATTACCACGAATTACGGTTTTTACAGTAAATTGGCTGTTATCAATTACCTCGTAAAACTTGCATAAAAGACACTTTTTCAAATATGTAAGAGTGAGCGTGATTCTTTTCTTAACTGCTAATTAGTTGAAAATGAAATCAGAAACGTACAATTATCCAATCGATTTTTCTAATAATTGGCCAAACCAAAAACAATCTTCAAATGAATTATAGAGTGGGGCAGGGGCAATGCGAATAACATTGGGTTCGCGCCAATCAGCTACAACTCCTTCCTCGCTCAATTTATCAAACAAGGCTTTTCCTTGTCCATGAACGAGTATGGATAATTGTGCTCCTCGTTGTGATATATCTTTTGGGGTAATGATTTCGAAAGTACAACGTTCTTTATTGCGCTCGGAAACATCATTTATTACAAATTCTAAAAATCCAGTAAGTAAATTTCTCTTTTGTCCAATGCGATCCATTCCTGCTTCATAGAATAATTCAAGAGACGCCAAATGTGCTGCCATTCCCAAAACGGGTGCATTACTCAATTGCCAGCCCTCAGCTCCTTCCATGGGAGAAAAACCAGGTTCCATTTTGAAACGCGACTCCTTGTTGTGCCCCCACCAACCGGCGAAACGAGGTAATTCAGGCTTGTTCGCATGACGTTCGTGTACAAACATGCCAGATACACCTCCCGGTGAGCTATTCAAGTATTTGTAGCCACACCAAGCCGCAAAATCAACCCCCCAATCGTGTAACTGTAAATTGATGTTTCCTGCCGCATGAGCCAAATCAAAACCAACAATTGCACCAACGGCATGTCCAGCTTTTGTGATTTTTTCCATGTCAAATAATTGACCGGTATAATAATTTACGCCTCCAATCATTACCAAAGCAAGCTCATCACCTAATTCATCAATTTTGGACAAAATATCTTCTTCGCGAATTAAATGTTCTCCTTCTCGCGGTGCAACTTCAACCAAATTATCCATTGATAATCCGTGAAATTTGATTTGAGATTCCAAGGCATATTGATCACTTGGAAATGCTTTTGCTTCGCACAAAATTTTGGTTCGTTTTCCACTGGGTCTAAAAAAAGAAACCATCAATAAATGCAAATTGGTGGTGAGCGAATGAGTGACTACTACTTCAATCGGTTTAGCTCCAACGATCTCGGCTGCGAATTCAGTTAAATTCTCGTGATACGAAAACCAAGGTCGTTTTCCCAAGAAATGCCCTTCAACTCCATACATGGCCCAAGACTCCAATTCTTCATGGATGTATTGTGAAGCTTTTTTTGGCTGAAGCCCCAATGAATTTCCAGTGAAATAACGAATCGGTTTTTCATGAAACGTTGGGAAATGAAAGTGATTCCTGAAATCCTTTAATGGATCGTTGGCATCCATTTGTTGAGCAAAAGCAAGTGAATTATTTATGGGTGTCATTGCGCACAATATATTAGTAACTTTGTTCTTTAAGCAACAAAGATACACATTATGGACACCAAGAATACAATCAATCGAACTGTTTCAGCAGAACTTTTTGCAAAATCAAAAACCTATTTTCCGGGCGGAGTGAATTCTCCAGTCCGTGCGTTCAAATCTGTTGGCGGTACTCCTCTCTTCATTAAAAAAGGAAACGGAGCCTATATTTGGGACGAGGATGACAATCAATTTATTGATTTTTGCTGCAGTTGGGGGCCATTAATTTTAGGTCATAACAACCCCGAAGTTTTCAATAAAGTTGTTTCTACTATGGCAAATGGAGCAAGTTTTGGTGCGCCCACTCGCCTAGAAAATGAATTGGCTGAACTAATTTTGGGGAGAATTCCTTTCATTGATAAGTTACGTTTCTTAAGTTCCGGAACTGAAGCAGTAATGTCAGCCATTCGCTTGGCTCGAGGTGTTACTGGTAAATCTAAAATTCTAAAGTTTGAAGGGTGTTACCATGGACATGTAGACGCTTTGCTTGTGAAGGCAGGAAGTGGATTAGTAACTTTAGGAAGTTCATCCAGTGCTGGAGTTCCTGAAGCATTTGCTAATGAAACATTGGTTTTACCCTTGAACGATAGTACTAGATTGCGCGAAACCTTGGTCCAATACCGAGAAGAATTGGCTTGTGTAATTATCGAACCCATTCCGGCCAATAATGGCTTGTTGCTACAAGACAAAACATTCCTAACCCATTTAAGAGAATGGTGCACGGAACTAGGGATTCTGTTGATTTTTGATGAGGTGATTTCAGGATTTAGAGTGGCATTTGGTGGTGCCGCAGAGGTGTATGGAATCATCCCTGATATCGTAACGTATGGAAAAATTATTGGTGGAGGACTTCCCGTTGGGGCATATGGCGCAAAGAATGAAATCATGTCTTTTGTTTCTCCCGACGGACCGGTTTATCAAGCGGGAACGTTATCTGGTAATCCAGTTGCTATGTCAGCTGGAATCGCACAATTAACTGTATGCAATCAACCCGGATTTTATGAAGATCAGGAAGCACGAACAAAATTGATGGTCGATGCGATAAACGCTCATGCTAAAACAAAGGAATATAATTTCGAAATCGTTCAAATTGGTTCCATTTTCTGGCTTTCATTTGATGGTAAAAAACGTATTCAAGACGCAGGCGCGATTAATCCAGACATGACGAAATTTAATCAATTACATGCTGCTCTATTAAACCGAGGTGTATATTTGGGTCCAAGTGGATATGAGGTTGGCTTTGTTTCCTCTGCTCATACACCCGAAATACTAACTCAGGCAACGCATGTGTTTTGTGAAGCCTTGGATGAAATTTATTCTTAATCAGTTTTATGCAAAACAAAAGTTCAATCCTATTAATATATACCGGTGGTACAATCGGAATGATCAATGATCCAATAACGGGTGAATTAAAAAGTTTTGATTTTAAGCACATGTACGATCAAATACCTGAACTCAATAGATTACCCATCGAAATTGATTCTATCAGTATTTCAAAACCAATTGATTCTTCCGAAATAACAACCGCTCATTGGATTAATTTGGTCGAAATCCTGGAAGAAAATTACGCTAAATATGATGGGTTTGTTATTCTTCATGGCTCAGACACGATGGCGTATACCGCTTCAGCATTGAGTTTTATGATTCAAGGTATTTCCAAGCCAATCATTTTAACTGGGTCTCAACTACCGATTGGAACTATTCGAACAGATGGGAAGGAAAATTTAATTACCGCCATTGAAATTGCTGCTCAGAAAGACGAGCACAATCAATCTATCGTTCAAGAAGTATGTGTGTATTTTGAATATTCGCTTTACCGCGGAAATCGTTCCTCAAAAGTTTCTGCCAATCAATTTGAAGCCTTTCGCTCACCCAATTATCCTCCACTTGCGGTTGCTGGCGTAACAATTGAATATGATTCAAATAGACTTTTTCGCTCACAAACAACATCTCCTACTTTTTGGAAAAAGATGGAAACGAGTGTGGGTCTAATTAAATTGTTTCCAGGAATGCCTTTTGAAGGGTATAAGGCACTATTTGATGTTTCCCTCTTTAAAGCGCTTGTGATTGAGACATTTGGTTCTGGGAATGCCTCAAGCGATCCACTCTTTCAGTCATTAATCACCTCTTATATGCAATCAGGCGGGCTCATTATTAATGTTAGTCAATGCTCATCTGGTTCTGTGCGACAAGGCAAATATGAAACAAGTTCCTTCTTTCAAAAAGCAGGAGTGATTAGTGGTTTCGATATGACTACTGAAGCGGCGCTTACCAAATCAATGTTTGTTTTATCTCAAAATCAATCCTTAGATATTACCCAACAACTGATGCAGAACAACTTTTGCGGTGAGATAACCGTATCCTAGCGTAAAAACACGTACAGTAAAGTGAGTAGGCTCTTGTAAAAATGAGTATTATCCATAGACCAGGGTATTCTTTTTCTTTTCATGTTAGCAACTTTGTTCTATTAAACAATGAGCCATGAATAACCTACATCACTTTTCAAAGCAAGTCGAGCGACGAGCCACAAAATTAATTGTCTCACGCAACAAAAATTTCAACCAATTATCGATGTTAGAAAAAGAAACAATAGTCCTTCAAGCAAAAAATAGAGTAGAAGATGTTTCTCTTTTCGTTAATTTGTTTTTCGTGATTTCTACTTCGCTTTTTTTATTAAGGTTTTTGATGATATAACCCCTTATTACTTGGCTTGTGTTTCACGAAATATTCTAAGAGGTTCGTTGAATTGATGCAAATCAACAAATTAGTAGGACTAACTCAGGCCATATTTCACTTTACATTCTCCACTTTACATTTTCAATTTTCCACTTGCAAGCCTCCGCTCTTCATTTTCAATTTTCAATTTTCCACTTGCAACCCTCAACTTTCCATTTTGAATTTTCCACTCTTAATTCTAAGCTTCTCTTTTTATTTCCGTAATTTTACACCGTGCAAAATGAAAGACCTTTATCTGATTGGCTTCCTCTTTCGTTGAAAGAAGCCGAAAAACGCGGCTGGGAAGAATTTGATGTAATCCTTATATCTGGCGATGCCTACGTGGATCATCCTGCCTTTGGAACCGCCGTAATTGGTCGTATCATCGAAGACGAAGGATTGCGTATTGGAATCGTAGCGCAACCCAATTGGAAAGACGACTTACGCGATTTTAAAAAGCTTGGCAAACCCAAATTGTTTTTTGGAGTGACGGCTGGATGCATGGATTCCATGGTGAATCATTACACGGCTGGCAAGCGATTGCGTTCAACGGACGCATACACACCAGGTGGAGTTTCCGGTTTTCGTCCCGATTATGCAACAACTGTTTATACAAAAATATTAAAAGAGCTTTTTCCGGATGTTCCAGTATTAATTGGGGGTATCGAAGCTTCTTTGCGCCGAGTTACACACTACGATTATTGGAAAGATCAATTGATGCCTTCGGTTCTTGTGGATTCAGGAGCAGATGCTTTGGTGTATGGAATGGGAGACCAACCTTTGCGTGAATTATTGAATTTGGTGAAGAAAGGAATTCCATTTAATCAAATTAAAACCATTCGGCAAATTGCCTTTGTGCAAGATAAAGTCAACGAATTACCAAAAAATAAAAATTGGGAAACCGTTGAGTTAGCAAGTCATGAAGATTGCTTGCAGGATAAAATAAAATATGCAGCCAATTTCAAAGTGGTTGAAGTGGAATCTAATAAGTGGGATGCAAATCGCATTATACAACATGTGGGAGATCAAACGTTGGTGATTAATCCTCCCTATAAAACCATGACCGAAAAAGAGATCGATCGATCATTTGATTTGCCTTATACACGGTTGCCCCATCCAAAATACAAAAAACGAGGGGTTATCCCAGCGTATGAAATGATTAAGTTCTCCATCAATATGCACCGCGGTTGTTTTGGGGGTTGTAGCTTTTGTACTATTTCGGCGCATCAAGGAAAATTCATTGCGTCTCGAAGCGAAAAATCGATTTTGGCTGAGGTCGAAGAAGTGGTGCAGCATCCTGAATTTAAAGGGTACATTTCTGATTTAGGTGGTCCATCCGCCAATATGTACAAAATGAAAGGAAAAGATGAGGCAATCTGTGCCCGTTGTTCTTCTCCAAGTTGTATTCATCCCGTTATTTGCAATAACCTGGATACTTCACATAAACCAATGACTGAACTCTACAAAAAGGTAGACGCAAACCCAAAAGTGAAGAAAGCATTTGTTGGTTCTGGTATTCGTTACGATTTGTTGGTAGATGATTTTAATAAAAATAACGAAGACGGTAACCACGACGAATACATTGAGCAATTGGTTCAGCATCATGTCAGTGGGAGATTGAAAGTGGCACCAGAACATACTTCAGATGCAACCTTGCGGGTAATGCGGAAGCCTTCTTTTACTTATTTTCATAAATTTAAAGCGAAGTATGATAAAATTTCAGCCAAGCATAAATTAAATCAACCATTAGTTCCTTATTTTATCTCATCGCATCCAGGCTGTGAAGAAGAGGACATGGCGAATTTGGCCGCTGAAACCAAAGACATGGGCTTTCAATTGGAACAAGTGCAGGATTTTACCCCAACACCGATGACGGTTGCCGAGGTGATTTATTATACAGGAGTACATCCATATACATTGAAGCCAATTAAAACGGCGAAAACGAAAGAAGAAAAACAAAATCAAAATCGTTTTTTCTTTTGGTACAAGCGTGAAAATCACCAATGGATCAAATCTCGTTTGGACAAAGCAAAGCGTCCAGATTTGGCAGAAAAGTTACTCGGTGATCTTCAAATGCCAGAAAAAAAGACTCCAAGTTGGCTTGAAAACAGAAGGAAATTCAGAAAGTAACATAATTTATTGATTAGCAACTCATTAATAATATTTTTTGTAATATAGAGGGGGTTGTTTTACCCATTTTTTGTCACAAAGTAAAGGGTGTTTTAGTTGTTTGTTGTAACAGAATAAGGGATAAATTATCTATAATTTGTAACAGAATAAAGGGTGTTTTTAGTCTCCACTCTCCTCTATCCTCGTTCCACTTTCCACTCTCAACTTTCCACCTTCCACTGTCCACTTTCCACTTTCCACCTTCCACTCTCAACTCTCCACTCTCAACTTTCCACCTTCCACCTTCCACTCTCAACTCTCAACTCTCCACTCTCCACTTTCCACTTTCCACTCTCATCTCCTTAACCTACCTCGCATTTCTTGGATGAAACGATTGTATAGCATCGCGCAAAAAGCGTTGGTCTAAGTGCGTGTAAATTTCTGTAGTGGTAATGGATTCATGACCAAGCATCTCCTGAATAGCCCTCAAATTGGCTCCTCCTTCAATTAAATGTGTCGCAAATGAATGCCTGAATGTATGAGGGGATATGTTTTTGGTTAAGCCAATTGCTTCTGATAAATCTTTGATTATTGTAAAAATCATTACGCGTGTTAGTTTTGCTCCACGCCGATTTAGAAAAACAACCGTTTCATTTCCTGGTTGAACTGCTTGCTGCTTTCTATAAAAATCTACATATATTCCAATTTCCTTTTCCACACTTGGGCTAACTGGAACCAATCGTTCTTTATTACCTTTTCCAATTACACGAATAAATCCTTCTTCAAAAAACAAATCTGAAAAGCGCAAGTTAACTAATTCACTCACACGCAAGCCGCAACTGTAAAGGGTTTCCAGAATTGCCCGGTTTCGGTGTCCTTCCTTTTTACTTAAGTCAATTGCTAATAGTAGCGCATCAATTTCTTCAATAGTTAGAAAAACGGGTAGTTTTAATCCAATTTTTGGCAATTCCAATAATTCACTCGGATCATCGGTGATTTCATTTTCTAATAGTAAAAACCCGTAAAAATGTTTAATCCCACTGATGATTCGCGCTTGACTGCGTGCACTCAATCCAAGGTCATACAATACAGCAACAAATTCTTTTAAATCGGTGTATGAGATTTCCTGAATTGTCTTTTTTCTGGGTATAGCAAAGTCTGCCAGTTTTAACACGTCATTTTGGTATGCCAGTATCGAGTTTTCAGCTAATCCACGCTCGATTTTCAAGTATGAAACAAAATGCTTAATATAGCGGTTCCAAGCTGACATAAATATGAAAATTGCAATAATTAACGGTCCCAATTTGAATTTATTGGGCACCCGTGAAGTACAAATTTACGGATCTCAAACCTTTGAAGATTACCTTGCTGAATTACGTTTGAAACATCCACTTGTGGATTTATCCTATTTTCAATCCAATATAGAGGGAGAAATCATAAATTATTTGCAGGAAACCAAGGTAGATGGATTTATAATAAATGCTGGAGGCTACACGCATACCAGTGTTTCCATACGAGATTGTATTGCAGCAATAGCAACGCCTGTTGTGGAGGTACACATCTCAAATATTGCAGCGCGCGAAAGCTTTCGTCATACTTCATTATTAACTTCGGTTTGTGTTGGATCAATTATTGGATTTGGTTTGGCAGGGTATTCATTAGCGATTCAATCTTTTCAAGTTTCGAATCAAAAATAACGTTCGTATTTTTGATTAAATCTCACAAGTTTTGATTGCTCTAAAACGTCCAGAATAGGCTAGGGGAGAGCTCCTGTTAATTATACACATCTACGAGCCCTACGTTTTGCTTTATCATTATTTATTCGATTAAACGCACCCCAAATATGGGCAATAAAAAAAGCCCTGATAGAATGCTATCAGGGCTTTTCAGAGTTTAGGATAAGATTATTTCACCGCGTGTTTAATCACTTGCGTGGTTTTCGTTCCATTGGTAATGTTCAGGAAGTAGATGCCGGGATTCAGTGTTTCACTGATTACAAACATATTGATTCCATCTTTCACCTCAATTGAGCGTTGGTCAATTACTTTTCCTTGTGCATCCACTATGTTTAGTGTACATGCGCCCAGAATTTCTTTGTTGTTTACAATCACTTGGAATTCATTTCCGGATGGGTTCGGGTAACTTGTAAAGTATCCTGCTGTTGTTTCAACACAACTCACATTGATTGGATCATACAATTTCTCTTTGCCATCAACATCCACTTGACGTAAACGGTAGTAGTTTGACCCATTCGTTCCGTTGTTATCAACTGTTTGGTACGTCAACAACTCATTAGATGTTCCTGCAGAAGGTATTGTTGCCAACACTCTCCATGTTTCACCATCCGTAGATTTCTCTACATCGAAATGTGAACTATTGAACTCAGAAGCTGTTTGCCAAACCAAGTTTACCATTCCTTCCTCACATGTTCCGTTGAAGTTTAATAATTCAACTGGTAGAGGGTTTTGGTCGTTTCCACCGCCATTGAACCAGCTAAACTCAGTTATTCCACTTGAAGTAATGAAATAATCACCATTTCCAGTTTCTGTAGCCGAAACGTGTGTTCCTGCTAATTCCCAGTTTGCATGGTTATTAGAACCTTTTGCACGAATCATACGAATTGTTGAGGCATTATAAAGGTCATTACCATCATTTGAAGGTGACCATCCTGTGGTAAGCGTAGATGGATTTTGTAAACGTAATTTTAAGGTGTAAGGTGTAGAATTAAGTGCTTGATACTCTTGACCAGCGGCGTTGTATGGAGTAATATCCCAGTATCCTTCTTCTTCAAAGTTCTGAATTGCTTGTGGATAACTTCCACTGCTGTAATTCAATGGCAAGCCCGTAGGTACTTGAGAAGGAGCTCCTGTTTTGTATTCTGCAACTATATAACCACCCGATCCTGGATTTGAAGAGAAATTAACCTGTGCATAACGGTTAGTACCTGCTTTTGCTCCTGATTGAACTCCTACTGGGAAAATACCACTTTCTGGAGTACTATTTGCGGAAGTTCCAAACCAACGTTTCATTGGTCCTCTAACTGTTCCTGAAGCCCAAGAGACTGAACCTACACTGGAAGCACTTGTTCCAATTTCAAGAATGTTGGTAGCATCTGAAACGATATCCCCTTGAGTCATCGTTAATGTACCTGTAACTTTAACTGGTTGAGACAATGTTATTGTTCCAGAAGGTTTATTAACAACCATATTGTTTAGGTTTGAAACAGCACCTGTCCCAGAAATGGTTTGTGCACCTGTACCGCTGAACGTTACAGTTCCACTTCCTGGAGTAATTGTGCCATTGTTCACTAAATTACCTTCGATTGTTAAATTTCCATCATTCAGATTCATGTTTGCTCCTGTTCCAATATAAACACTAGATGTTGATCCTGCAGTTGCTAATGCCGGTGCATTTGATGCACTCACACATGATCCTGCAACTGAATTAGATAAGGTATATGTTTTGTTATTGCTAGTTGGTTGACCAGAAGCCAATTTGATCCAAGCACTTCCCGTTCCATCAGCTTGTAATTGATACCAGTTTGAAGATGTTCCCCAAGTTGTATTGGTTAATCCACCCCAAAGCAAATCTCCTGTTGAAACAACACCTGCGATTGGCGTGATAACTGGTTGTTTGAAATCGATGTTTATAGTATCTCGGCTATAACAAGTGTTCCCACTGGTAACTCTCGATACTTCCCAAACCAATTGTTTAACAGTACCACCCATTGCTGAATTCGCAGCCGTGGCAGTGATAGTTGTGCTTGATGGAAAATCAATACCAACCAAACTTGAACCTACAACAAGCCACTCACCTTGTGAATCATTTCCAATTGAAGCCGCTGTGATGGAAACTTCGTTAGTACCACACATAGCTGTTGATGTGAAATCTGGTGTTGTAATTGATGAAGCGATGGACGGAGATGCAAACACATTCAAGGCAACTGTATTAGAATTAACTGCGGTTCCACAACCACCTGTTACTGCTACTAAGTAAGACCCGTCATCAGCAGATGTTGTACTTGGAATGTTGAAACTTGAAGCTGTTGCACCTGATATATTAACCCCACCAAATTTCCATTGATAAGACAATACGCCTGTTCCCGCAGCAACCACCGTGAATGTAGTGTTTTGTCCCTCACAACCAGCTGTTGCCAACGGTTGGGTTGAAATGGTTGTTAAAGGATTAACAGTTAACAAAGCATTATTTGATGTTAACGTTCCACATGTTCCTGATACATCAACTGTATACGTTCCTGCATTTACTGTTTGCGTATTTGCAATTGATAATGTTGCACTGTTAGTCCCAACATTTGTTCCATCTTTCTTCCATTGGTATGAAAGAGCTCCTGTACCCGATGCCGTGACAGAGAAGTTCACTGTATTGCCCGCACACAATGTAGATGCAACTGGTTGTGTTGAAATTGCTGTAGAAGAACTCACTGTTAACGATGCATTGGATGATGTAACGTTTCCACATCCTCCTGAAACAATTACAGAATATTGACCAGCATTTACAGTAGCGATATTAGCAACTGCCAAAGTAGAGTTTGTTTCACCTGTTAAAGCAGAACCATCTTTTCTCCACTGATAAGATAAAGTACCTTGTCCTGAACCAGATACAGAGAAGTTAGCTGTAGTTCCAGCACATTGTGTAACTGCCGTTGGTTGTGTGGCAATTGAAGTAGCTGTGTTAATTGATAGCGCAGCGGATGAAGAAGTAACCGTTCCACAAGTTCCAGTAACATCTACTGTATAGTTTGCAGCATCTCCTGCTGCTATACCTGATAGTGTTAAAGTAGCAGTAGTTGCAGTTGCGTTTGCAGTTACATTTGAACCATTTTTCTTCCACTGATAAGTTAATGCTCCTGTTCCTGTTGCACTTACTGTAAAGTTTTGAGATCCTCCCAAACAAGCCGCTGCTGCAGTAGGTTGAGATGAAATTGCAGTAGCAACATTTACGGTTGTTGTAATTGCTGAACTTGTTGCAGTTTGTTGAGTCACACAACTACCACCTAAACTAGATGTCATGGTTAAGGTAACTTGATCATTGTTTGTGAGTGTTGTATTAACTAAAGTAGCATTCGTTGCACCTGAAATTGCTGATCCGTTCAAATTCCACTGATACGTTGGTGTTGCACCCATGTTTGCTGATGCATTCACACTGAACGTCACTGATGTACCTGGGCAAATTGCAGTTGAAGCTGTGCTTTGAATTGAAACTGTTGGAGTAGCAGCCGTACTTGTTAACGTAACTGTGTTACTTGCCGTTGCAGCACTACTAGCCAAACAATTTTGAGCCGATGGAGTCATTTCAACATAGATTACATCCGCATCAGTTGGTGTTGCCAAGGTATAAGTAGCATTTGTTTCACCACTTACTGATGCACTATTCAAATACCATTGGTACGTTGGAGTTCCACCATTTGTTGGTGTAGCCGTAAATGTAATTGAACCGCCACCACACGCTGATGTTGAAGAAGCTGAATTAGATACAGAAGCCGTAATTATTGGATTAACTGTTGCTATTACTGCTGCTGCAGGACCCTGACAACCTGCGACATTTGTTTTTGTAACATAAAAAGTAGTAGTTTCCGAAATTGATGGTGTTGTCCAAGTTGTTGTACATGGATTTGCGTTGGTACAATTTGCATAAGATCCGTTTGTAGCTAACGTTGTAAGCGCTGGATCTGTGTACCAATTCATTGTGCCATTTTGACCCGTTTCAACACCAAGTTCTACTGTTCCTGTTCCGCAACGATTTCCGGCCACACCAGTGGGTTGTGGAGGTGTAACATTTACAGTAACCGCAATTAATGCCAATTGACTTTCACAACTGTTTGAGCTAGAAGACTGAGAAACATAATAGTTTGTTGTTCCTGACGTTGAAGTCGAAGGTGTTGGAGCACTACCTAATGCCGTAGCACCAGTAACTGAAGGATAACTAGGGGCAGCTGAATACCAATTTAAGGTATTAGCACCCGTAGCTGTTGCAGTTAATGTAGAAGCTGTTGAACCTTGACAATAAGTAATAGGAGTTGTTACGGTTGGTGCAGCTGGTGAGTTATTCACAGTTAATGTAACACCCGTTCTTGAAGCACTTGAACAACCCGTTGTTGTGTTTTGAGCTGCGGCATAATATGTTCCTGCAGTAGCTGTTGAATACGATAATACATTATCACCAGAAGCCAACACAGTACCACCAGTTGAAGCAGCAAACCAATCTGCTGTTTCTCCAGCGCCAGTTGATACAGTTAATGATTGATTACCAGCAGTACTACAAGCAGTTACATTACCTGATGAGTTTGGTGCCGATGGCAAGGCATTTACTGTAATATCCACTGACTGTGTTGTTGTACACTGTGTATTTGGATTAGTAGCAGCAACACTGTACGTAACCGTACCCGGTGTTGATAATGTTGGGGTTGTATAAGTTGTAGCTGTTGCACCACCAATATTTGAACCTGCAGTTGCCCACTGGAATGTGTAGTTTGCACCTGGAATGAATTTCCAAGCTGTGTTAGTTATAGTTGCTGTATTTGAATAAGCAGTTGCTCCAATGGTTTGAGTTAAATCTTGAAGACCTACAACTTTATTTGCTGACCCTCCAAAAGCACTTGCACTGGTTACGTGAATTTCAACTATACCTGTAGTTTCACATAATTTTATTTGAACTGTATTTGACCCCCCTGAAAAACCAGGTACATTTAAGTACTCGATAACAAATTTTCGGGTTGGAGCAATACCATCTGTAAAAACCCTCAAAACTCCACTTGTGAAATTTAAATCTACAGCTGCAGCCGCAATAATATTTGCAGGATAAGCAACGTTAGGGAAATTACCCGAGTTGTATGTATATTGACCCAAACCAGCGGAAGATCCAAATTGGAGTACACCATTTGTTCCAATATTAACAGTTGTATAGTTATTTCCAAAGAAATTATATGTAAAAGGTATTGCAATATTGTCAGCACTACCGTCATCTACGCCACATGCGTTACATAATACAGTAGGTGAAACTGCAGTTGATGGAGAAAAAGGCATTGAAGTATAAGTAAATCCAGCACTTGCCAAATTGGAAGCCAATGCTGCCGTATTACCCGCACATACTGATGCAGGAGTAGATGTTGGTGTAAATGCTACCGCATCAATAACACCTACTGTTTGCGTACCAGAAACGGATCCACATCCTGTTACTGTTGCATTCATTGTATAAACGGTTGTTGATGTTGGACTTGCAACTGTTGATGAACCCGAAGTAGTTGATAAGTTTGTATTAGGAGACCAAGTGATAGAAGGATTTCCTGATAACTGAGCACTTAGTGTAACTGAACCGCCTGTTTGACAAATAAGACCATTTGCAGGGTTAGACACCAACATAGGGCGTACCGTAAATGAAACAGCACCTCTAGCGTTACTCGCACATGTACCATTATTATCTTCTGCATAATACGTAACAGATCCAGAAGTACATTGCACAGGTGTTGTGAAATTATCACCAGAACCAATTGCTGTACCTCCTGTTGCCGTAGTATACCATACTGTATTTGCTCCTGCTGTTGAAGTTAATGTTGCTGCACCACCTACATTGATGGTAGATGAACCAGAAACAGCTGCTGTTGGAGTAGTTGGAACAGCGCCACCTGCAACAGTTGCAACCACTTGATCAGAAGCCGAACAACCATTTCCTCCTGTTACAGTTAACGTATATGTTTGAGTAGATGTTGTAGAACAAGTTGGGTTTAATATATTGGATGCAGACAATCCAGTTGCCGGAGACCAAGCATAAGTTGAAGATCCAACATATGTGTAGTTAAGAGTTACTGTATATGTAATTGTCATGGCATCACCAGGAGCATAAGCGTCATTGTCTTGGCCTCTTACGGCAATCACTAACCCATTTGCCGCTTGTCCATTAAAGTTGGTATACGTTGTGTTAGTTACACAACCAGCAGCTCCTTGTTGAGCTCCATTGATGAGTGTGGTAACAACATAGTATCCTGGACAATCTGCGCCTCCAGCGGAAGAAATGTTTACAGTAATTCCAGAAATAATAGCTCCAGCAGGTAAACCTGTAAATGTGTAAGTGGCTGTAGGATTATTAATATCTAATCCACTTGCAGTAACTGTTCCTGAATTTGCTGTACCTGATAAAGTTGGCCCTGTTGCATTTGTACTTCCACTCAAAGCTATAGTTTGACCAGAACATAGGTTAAAATCTGAACCTGCGTTTACTGTTGGTGCAGCAATCAATGAGCCACTAACTGCCACATTTACTGAAGATGCACTCGTACTGCTACATACGACATTACTAGCCGTTGGATTTGAAGCCAAAGCGTTCATACGTACATATATAAGTGTACTTGACACTGTTCCACTAGCAGGCGTTAGTGATACACTTGATGCCCAACCAGCGCCAGAGGTTGTTGAGACGCTGAAACCTGTTGGTGCGGTAACTACTAAGTTACCTGTTAGGTATAAACCTGAAACTGAAAAAGATTGTTGTGCGCTGGCAACGTTTTGACACGCCGAGAAAGCACTTAATACACCTGATTGCGATACTGTTGGTGATGGTGCTGCTGTTGTAAAACTTTGCGTAGTACATCCAGTAGCAGCTGTTCCAACACTATTCTTTGGAACAACTCTCCAATAATATGTTGTGCTCGGTGAAAGAGCAGCAGAGTTGTAAGACGTACCAGCTTGAGAAGTTGAAACACGTGCACCTGCAGATTGATTGTTAACATCTGTTTGATTGGTAGATAAATAAACATCATACGAACTTGTATTTGATCCTGCAGTCCATGTTAACGTAGGAGCCAAGGAAACACCTGTGGCAGCATTTGCTGGAGCGGTTAGCGTTGGACAAGTAGGGGGAGCAATATAAGTTAATGAAATATCATCAACTGCTGGCCGCCCGTGTGGGGATACAGCATCACATTTGTATGTAAACACCAACCTTACAGTAGTTCCTGCAAGCGCACTCAAGTCAATTTGAGGCATTGCAGTGAAATTAGTATAGGTTGTTGCTGTATTTGTAAATCGATTAGTATAACCCGTACTTGGAATTACAGCATTTACAGGAGTATAGCTTGTAGTGGTAGTAAATACATAAAAATAATCATATGTGTTATCTATAGTTGGGTACTTTAATTTATAATTTAAATAAACATTTGTTGCTCCGGCTGGTATTGCAATATCTCTATAAAAATGACCAACAGCAGATGCTGCAGATCCCCCATAAGCAGTAGTAGTCCCCCAATAAGCAGCTTTAGTTCCTGTTGCAGCACCACCTAAAGTACCAACTCTCCAGGTTCTTGCAGATGTACCAACAGCAGTCCATCCATTATTTGCAAAAGCAGATGTTGCATTTTCAAAGCCACCATCACTGGCAGAAATAAGTGCAACCTGCCCCCAAACACCACTAATCCCAGCAAAAATAATTGCTAGGGTGATTGCGAAAGATTTGAAGAACGAGGATGAACTACCCTTTGAAGAGCTTAGGGTTCTCTGGATTCGAATTTCGACACACTTCGACGGGCTCTGTGTTCGCTCAGTTCGAGTGGGAGATGAAACTCCGGTTGAATTGTAAAAATTTTCCATAGTTACAGGATTTAAAGAAGAATTATAGTTTAAGGATTGATTTTGCAGATCATTCGAGTGTTGCACTCGGTTAAAAACAGGGGGTTTACTGATACGTATGTTCCCCTCCCGACTGTGTGTGAAGGGTGCTTGTTTTCGAGCTGAATTGTTCATAGATTCC
>CAIUSK010000390.1 GCA_903901805.1 uncultured Flavobacteriales bacterium | reverse complement strand
ATAATGAAAGCCGGAACTACAGCATTTTTTAACGTTAATTCAAATGGAGAATTTTGTTGCATAACAACAGCAAGTCAAAGAATATGCCTCGAAAAATATACTGACAGAAAGTCAGTTATCGTATGATTTAATAATCCAAAACCTAGGTTAATAACCTAATTTTGACCGAACTCTTATTAATACATTTTCGGCCACTTTACGAGCTTTATCAGCTCCTAGCAGTAGAACTTCATCCAATTCATGTTTATTATTCATCAAATAATCAAATCGTTCACGTTCTGTTTGAAACTTTTCTAAAATCACTTCGAATAATGCTTGTTTCGCGTGGCCATAGCCATATCCTCCTTGAACATAATTTGCGGTCATTAGTTGAATTTGTTCTTGGTTGGCAATCAATTTATACAAGGCAAACACGTTACAAGTTGTTGGATCCTTTGGTTCCTCTAATGCTTTACTATCTGTTTCTATCGACATTACTTGCTTGCGCAATTGCTTTTCAGGCAAAAATATATTGATGGTATTGTTTCGTGACTTACTCATTTTTTCGCCATCCGTTCCGGGGATAAGCTTATTCTCTTCTTGGATTTTTTCGCTCGGTAAAACAAATGTTTCGCCCATTTTTGTATTGAATCGGGCAGCTACATCGCGTGTCATTTCCAAATGTTGAAGTTGATCTTTTCCCACTGGAACTACCTCAGCATCATACAATAAAATATCCGCTGCCATCAACATTGGATAGGTAAATAATCCGCCATTTACATCTTCCAAACGATCTTGTTTGTCCTTGAAGCTATGCGCTAAACTCAATCGTGAAAACGGATAAAAACTCAGTAAATACCACATCAATTCAGTAACCATTGGGATATCACTCTGACGGTAAAAAACAGTTTTCAGAGGATCTAAGCCACACGCCAACCAAACTGCGGCAGTAGCATACGTATTGTCTTTTAATTCGGCTGGATCTTTGATTTGAGTTAACGAATGGAGATCTGCAATAAAGAAAAATGACTCATTTTCTGGGTTTTTTGACAGTTCAATGGCTGGGAGAATTGCACCCAATATGTTTCCAAGATGAGGAATTCCTGTACTTTGCACTCCTGTTAAGATTCTTGCCATATACCTTGTTTTAGCGAAATTAATGATTTTATGGGACTATAAATTAGAAAGCGTCAGTCTTTTAGTGAAAGTTCTTACATTTGAAGCATGCGAACGTTAATTTCTATTGGATCTTTTTTGTGGAAAGTCTATATTGGAATTGTTTTTGTTTTTTTTGCTGTACTTCTATATCCATTTTTTTTAGTCCTTTTATGGAAACGTGATTGGAAAAAATTCAGTTTTAAATTGTTTGTGTTTTGGAGTTGGATGATGCGAATTTTTTGTTTCTATGGCATCAAACGCATGAAAAACAAACCTTTACCCGAAGCTCCTTATGTCATTGTTGCGAATCATACATCCTATTTAGATATTTTCTTCATGTATTCGCTTTTTCCCAAGCATCCATTTGTATTTCTAGGTAAAAGTGAAATTCTAAGTTATCCTATTATCCGAACCTATTTTCAAGATTTAAATGTGCCTGTTTTTCGTGACGATAAACGTAAAGCAGCTCGCTCATACATTGAAGCAATAAAAAAAGTGGAAGAAGGTTATTCTCTAGTTATTTTCCCTGAAGGTGGTATACCGGATGATGATATTCCGCGCATGAAGCATTTTAAAGAAGGTGCTTTCAAATTAGCGAAAAGCTGCAAGATACCTGTTGTTCCCGTATCATTTACCAATAATTTTAAGTTGTTTTCGGATCCAACACATCATCAGGGTACGGCTCATCCCGGTATTTCAAGGGTTTATATTCACGAATATATACCGAAAGACCAAGTGATTGAGTTGTCTGTTAGCGATCTAGCCTCCCTTTGTTTTTCAACTATTAATCAACCGTTAATGGAGGAATATCCGCTATTAAGAGATCAAAAAGCTCAGTAAAATGAAAGTTGCGGGATTTACCTTTATTAAGAATGCACTGATATATGATTATCCAATTGTAGAAGCCATTCAATCGATTCTTCCCTTATGTGATGAAATGGTGGTTGCAGTTGGTAAATCCGAAGATGCAACACTTGAATTGATACAATCTATTCATCCATCAAAAATTAGAATCATTGAAACAGTTTGGGATGAGTCTTTACGAGAGGGTGGACGTGTTTTGGCTGTAGAAACAGATAAAGCATTCGCGGCAATATCCCAAGAAATGGATTGGGCAATTTATATTCAAGGTGATGAGGTGATTCATGAAAAATATTTGGATACGATGGAAAGTGGTATGAAAATGTGCTTGGAGGATAGTTCCATAGATGGGTTATTATTTTCTTATCAACATTTTTATGGTTCCTATGATTATGT
>CAIUSK010000389.1 GCA_903901805.1 uncultured Flavobacteriales bacterium | reverse complement strand
GTGATTAATTCTACAATTTCATTATAAAAAGAGCTTCTAGGAGGCTCTTTTTTTTTGATTGCACGCTCTGAATTAGATTGCTTTTCAATTGTTTTCCTTAAATTCGAAACGAAACCATTTTCTATGGCAAAAAAAGAAATTACTACATCACAGGCGAGTCTAAATATCAAACCAAAAACTTGGTATATCCTCTTTGGAGTAATCTGTTTCCTTTTTTATGGTAATTCTATTTCCAATGGCTATTCCTTGGATGATGAGTTGGTAACAACAACGGATAGAAAAGAGCATCAAAACGTCGAAAAAGGAATCAAAGGAATCAAATCAATTTTCACAAGTAACTATGCGATAGACGGAAAACAGAATTACGAATATCGGCCAATTGTAACACTTTCATATGCTATTGAAAAGTCGATTTTTGGAGCATCTCCCAATCGTCCTCATTTTTCACATTTTATCAATATTGCGTTATATGCTATTTGTGGGATATTACTTTTTCAGTTACTTCAAGTTTTATTTAAACACCAAGCATCTTTATTTTCAGGGTTAATTGTCTGTCTTTTTCTCATTCACCCTTTGCATTCAGAGGTGGTAAATAATTTAAAAAATAGAGATGAGATACTCAGTTTAATCTTCGCTGTTCTTTCTGCATTATATCTTTTTAAGTTTCTAGACGACAAAAAATGGTATTACCTGATTCATGTTGCTGTTTTCTTTGTCACTTCTCTTTTATCCAAAAAATCAAACTTACCATTTGTGGTTCTTATTCCACTAATGATTTGGTTTTTCAGAGATTTAAAATGGAAAAAATTGGCGCTTACATTCTTTGTGCTTTTCATCGCACAGCTTTTCATGAAATTGATTAAATATGGTTTATTGGAAAAAGAAAAAACCCGGTTTTTTAGTTATATAGAAAATCCATTGTTCGAACTGGGTTTTATAGAACGCATACCCATGTATTTTTATTCCAACTTGTTTTATATTCAAAAGTTTATTTTTCCTTATCCGTTAAACTTTTACTACGGATACAACGCAATTCCATTGGTCGGTTTTACAGATTGGGAATTCATTTTAGGATTCATCATTTTACTGGTTGGACTATACTTTGCCTTCAGAGGGTTTTTCAAAAAATCCCTGCTTTCATTTGGAATCCTGTTTTTTTTATTCGCAGTTGGTGGTGCTGCTAATTTATTAAATCCCATGGTAGGTATCGTGGGCGAACGTTTTGCTTTCAGCGCTTCTTTTGGATTGTGTATTGTAACTGTTTGGGGCGCATTTAAATACTATTCCATGGAGATAACTGAAAAATCTTGGAATAAAAAACTTACATTACCTATTGCGATTATCGCTGTTCCCTTTTTAATTTTTACCATTCAACGTAATAAGGATTGGAACTCTAAATTATCCTTGTATCTGGCCGATTCAGAAAATATGAAATCCTCGGCAAAAGTTAATTCTTTATTAGGTACGGAATACCAAGAAGCGGTGTATTCTATTCAACAAAATGGAAATGGAACTTTCCAGGAAATGATGCAGAAAGTGGATTCTTCTATACTATTTTACAAAAGATCGCTTGCAATATATCCCAAATATGAATCAAGTTTAAACAACATCGGAGTACTACATTACTCATTTAAATACGATTATATTGAAGCTATTTCATCTTTAAAAAAATCGGTTTCTGTTAATCCAAAATACCACGAAGGGATGTTAAATGTTGGCAATTCGTATGCTAAAATAGCCGAATCGTATCACTCTTTACTGAAATTATTCCCTTCATCCATAGAACCCAAACTAACTAACCCCACAATTGATTCGTATGTTAGGAAGCAAAAATTATATCGAACATTAACTATTATAAATCAATTTCAAGTTTCAGCCAACAAACTACTGCAAATTTCTTTCAATCAAGCCTCACTAGCGAATTTAACGGAGTTAAGTGTAAACCTAGAATCCATTGACAGTAAATTACAAGGACTTAATTTTTCTCAAGCTATCAATACAGAATTAAATCGTGCTTTTCAAACCAAGTCTAAACCCAACCTAAATATCCTGAATTCATTTAGAATACAGATTTTAAATGAGTTAAAAACAGCTTACTCTTTCACCGATATACAACTTGGTAATGACCTATTTACCTTAAAAAAAATGTATTTAGATTCTGCCAAAATTTACTACGACAAAACATATAAATTAAAACCAAAACTTGAATCGTTCTATAATTCAGTCAATCAATTTGCATTATTGTTAGAGGATTATCCAATGTTAATTGATGTTCAGCAAAAGTTCATGAAGGCTTATCCAAAAGGTTATTTCGGACCACAATATGTTCAAATGGCGAATGCTTATTTTTCAGTTGGAGAACAAGAAAAAGCCAAAGAGAATTTCAAAAAAGGACTAATGGAACTGAGCCGTGAAAAAGCAGACCTAACCTTAAAAAAGGAAAAATCGGCTGCTGATATTGAGCGAATTCAGGCGTTGGAAAGGGAATTAAAAAACTTAAAAAACTACGTTCAACGAATAAAATCTGGTGAAATTCCTTTACCCAAAAAGCAATGAAGCAGGTTGAATCAGAACTAAATAAGTATCCTCCCATTCATTTTATCATCGGGCCAGGAAGGAGTGATACTACCTTGTTAATGATGTTATTGAATCATACACAGGGAGTTATTGCCACACCTGAGGTTAAACATGTACTATTTTTAAAAAGCCGTGTCAAATTTTCATCAAAAAAATTAAATACTATTCAACCGATTCACGATTTTTTTTCAACGATTAAAAAAAGTAGCTCTAATCCATTAAATCAATTTGATCTCAATCAATTAGTAAGTGAATTGTGCGATATCCGAATTGAAAATTATGCTAATTTCGCCAAACAGGTTCATTTGTCACTTCACAAAAAAACAGCATTAGAAACTGATTTAATTATTGATAAGAATAATTTATACACTTTTTACGTCAAGGAATTGCTCGCACTATACCCGGACGCCAAATTTTGTGTAAGTATTAGAGATTATAGAGGCTTTGTTGCATCAAACATGAAAAGCCAACACCAATTCAAAGCAAAAAAATCAGTAGCTTATTTTGCTGAAGTATGGAATTGTTATATTAAAAAAATACAGCTTTTTCAGAACGAATTGGGAGATAAATTATCTATTTTGCGATATGAAGACCTCGTTGTTCAACCTGAAATGGAAATGAAAAAACTGGCAAATTTCTTTTCTTTTCAATACGATGAAACCTGTTTTCAATTTCATGAACAAATAAAAGAAACAGTAAATAACTATAAGCAAACAAGTAATGCCGATCCGCGAATCGTAAAAAAAATCGAAGATCTAACTCGTCCAATTCATAGTGGATCTATAAATAGTTGGAAAAACATACTAAGTCCAAATGAAATTATCCAAATTGAATCTATTTCAGGTAACCTTGGTAAGAGTTTTGGATATACAGAATCACTCAAGATTTCTCCTTGGAACAGATTAATTAAATTGGCAATGACCTTTCCAATTAGGTTTAGAGTAAAACTATTCTTTGGTTTGCGTTCGTTAAAATTGCATCATTATTTAAATGTTGTAAAACGATCCATACATAATAAAGAAAAAGGATATTCATCATGAGAAATACCAATTACATCATTGGAATAGGACGATCAGGCACCTCACTACTTATGTCTTTATTGGGATCACATCCTGAAATACATACACCACCAGAAAACTATTTCAGTGTGTTTTTTGCACATTCTTTTTCTAAAAAAAATCGGTTTTCTAAAGAAGACATAGCATTAATCGATCGATTTAATATAGCATTTGGAAAACTTCAACCTTATGTCGGATTTCATTATCAGCTATCAGAATCTACGCGCCAAAATGGGTTTAATGGAAACTATATGGAGTTGTGTAAGGAAATTTACTCCTCTTTCCAGCATGTTTCTTTCATAGATAAGAACCCGATTATATTTATTGACAAAAATCCATCTAACACTCTTTTTCTTCCGAAAATTAAGCAGCTTAACCCGGATGCCAAATACATCATTATGCTACGTGATTATCGTGGAAATATTCTTTCAAGAAAAGAAAGCATTCATTTACTATCTCCTAACATTGCATTTAATGCCATCCGTTGGTCCTATTTCACCCAAAAAGCGCTAAACTGGAAAAAAAAGCACCCAACTCAAGTGCTTCTTCTACGGTACGAAGATCTTGTTGTGAACCCAGAAAAATGCCTAACAGAAGTTTTTTCTTTTCTCGGAGTTAATCCATTACTTTCTAAGGAATTACAACGAAAAGAAAGACTGGGCTATGAAACCTACAAAAATGATACAAGTACAGAAAAATCAGAACGAGCAAAAAAAAAATATGAAGATTTGGCACAACCTATTTTTCATCACCGCGTGGAGAAATGGCGTGATAATTTAACCCAAGAAGAAATTAGAACCGCAGAGGCTTTTTGTGCAAATTTAGGAACAAAATTTGGGTACTTACCTGAACAAAAAAATACCAAAATAACCACTTTTCTTATTCGATTGAAACACCTACTTCTTCAGGTAAAAACACACCTTACATTTCAAAAAGATTATCTTTTTTACTATTTGCCCATTCGATATAAAGTGAGTCGGTTCGAACAATACGTCGGCAAAATTGACAAAAAACGAAAACTGAATTCATGAAATGGAATGATGTACAATTGGATGATCTACCTATTCATTTTGTGTTATGCACGGAACGAACAGGAAGCTCTTTGCTTAGTTTGATGTTGAATTTAAATCCTGAAGTACTTTCTCCTAGTGAAGAACCTTTTGCTTTATATTGTTGGAAAAAATATAAAAATAAACGAAGTTGGTCGGAAAAAGATATCCTAGCATATGTTGATGCATTTTTTTTCTTAGCCGAAAAAAATACCGACTTATATTTCAGTAAAAAATCAGAGTTCATATCCAATCTTTTGGAGCATAAAGAAATACTCACTTTTCAACGAATCATCAAATTAACCTATTTGAATTTTCTTGACGTTAAAGATAAAAGTAGAATTAAATGTATCATAGATAAACAAATTAAGTATTTTTTTCACCTTGAACTTCTTCAACAAATTTTCCCTGATGCAAAATACATTGTATTAACAAGGGATGTACGTGACAATATTGTATCTAAGAGAAATCGTAAATTGAATTGGAATCAACACCCCTTGTTTTTAGCTTCCCTGTGGAACGACACCTACCAACAAACAAAACACCTGAAGGAGCAACAGTTCATTCGTGTTTCTTACGAAAAATTAATGACCGAAACTGAAACGGTTCTTCGAGACATATGTGTTTGGGTTGAATGTGCTTACACACCAAAAATGCTCGAAATAAATGGTGTTTATAATTCTTTTTTAGATGCGAAGGCTGCCGATGTTGACCCCAATTTCATTCAACATTTACGTGATTTTCATAGTGGATTATCCCAAAAACCAAATACCAATAAAATTGGACAGTATATCACTGAATTAGATAACTCATTACTTGAACAAATTGAACAGCTTTGTGGCGAATCGCTCAAAAAAATGGGGTATAATCTTTCGACAAACAAACACCATTCTATTTCCCTCATTCAATGGTATTATAAAATCCTTGCTATTTGTTACCGGAGGTATTTACTCCACTTCTATTATTTCATTCCACTATATATCAAGCTTTTAATAAAAAAATGGACGGTTAAAAAAATAGCTGTATAAGTCAGTACAAATTCAACCAATTAACAATTTTCATCCCTAAATAAGCCATCGGTCTAAGTGGAAAAGCTACAATTCGAATCATTCCATGAGGCAACTTATATAAAAATGCCAATTGCTGGGCACGTTTCTGTAAAAACAGCGAGGTTAACACAACTGAAATCACTTTTTTTCTGTTGTGTTTAAATTCCGGCCTTAGCACATCTACAACCATAATTACCCTCTTCCTATCAGACTGATTGAATGCCTCGTGATTATATGCGTCCATAAAAACCAACCATTTTCCTTCCTCCCATGAGCGGGATTCTTCCCGAACACGAAATCCAGTTGCAGGTAATTGATCCGGAACATCAAGACCGAGGTGACAACGATAAATGGCATTCGTATCTCCGCAATGAGGAAGAATTCTCCCCTGTGGTTCTAATTGATTGAATGAAAGAGAAAGCAACTCCGGATATTTCTTTAAAATGCTTGACGTAATAGGGAAATAAGCTTGTCTTTTTCTGAATTCTATATCCCACCACTTCAAGGAAATAGTTTTCCACGTATTTTTTGTATTTACCATGGATGAATTAAAATATGCTTCCGGTTCATGTAGGTTTAAATAGGAATTTAATTCATCTCGAATTAATAACCAATTTTTCTGAAAATCTATAGCCCAGTCAAATTCATCTTCAACAAAATCAGGTTCCTCCCCTTTGTAATTAAAGGAAAAATCATACAGGCTAAACCAGAGTTTTGGTGTGTTCATTCTAGAATCGAAGGTACAATAATTCAAAACACCTTGCACTTTTTTATGAGGAAAATCACTTGAATTCGTTGAAGAAAAATGATAGATTTTTAGTTATATTCGTCGAATGAAAACAAATTCAACAAAGCAAATTATACTAATCATTATTGTTGCCGCATTGGGCTATTTTGTAGATATTTATGATCTTGTACTTTTTGGAGTAGTAAAATCTGAAAGTCTCGATCAAATCATGGTCGGAGCAGATGTCAAAGATCTGTTGATTATGAATTACAAAGATAATTTTGGGTTGAATAGTTTCTGTTAAGTAATGATATTTTTTAGATCAAGTTACTGATAAGTTTGTTTTCCTTCAATACAATCAATCAAAAATTTGATTATAGTTGAGACGATTCCATGCTATTAAATGTAGACCACAATATAGTCATTTATGAAGTTGTTTTTTACCATTTTTCTTGGTTATTGAAGACTTGCAATAAAAGCAGTTTTTTATACGTCTTTGATTTGCTCCAATGCTAATAACCATAACTCTTTTCAGAGTTCTCAGCCTACTTTTTGTCCATTAACTCGCTATTCATAATCCATGTAATATAATCACGAAGCTACTTATTAAAGAGTTTGTAAATTTTATTTTGATTCAGTTCTTTTGTAGATAGGAAGTATATTCCAACTGGCTCTTTGGATAAGTCTAATCGAATATTATTACTATTTATTGGAAAATCCCTAATGATTTGCCCCATGGAATTGTATAATACTACGTCTTGAACCTCTGAAATCAAATGCAGATAAAATTCACCGTCCGACGCATCTTGAAAAACGTAATTCGAATTATTTATACCATTATTGAATCCAGAACAATCTGTCACTGTTATAACCGATGAGTCCAATGCATTGCATCCCAATTGAGAAGTATATAAGTAATAAACATAATTTGGCTGATCAATTGTCATTAGTGTAGGATCTAAAGTTATGCCATCAACTAGCGCTCCGAAGTTATCATAATAGAATCCGCCAGTCGGCGTTGCTGAGGGAACTGAAATTAAGCCATTATCAATACAGATTATATCAGGATTAAAATCGTCTAACTGGATATTTGGAGTTGCCTCTATGTATATATTATGATTGATTTCTGTGCTTTGACATTGCCCATTAGAAACTATTAGACTGATAATGTGATTACCAGGAATATTGAAATTAACTACAACATTTTGTGATGTGACATCAGAACTAATTCCACCATCTAAATTCCATAAATAATTCATTGTTGAACTTGAGGCATTTGCATTAAAATTAAGCTCTGTTCCCTGACAACCCTGAACTTCACCTTGTATCGTAGCCCAAAGATTTCCATTAAATACAAAAACACTATCTAGGTATTGGGATGTACAACCTGCATTAGGGCTATTGTAAACATAGTAGATATAATTTATTCCAAAAGTAGCATCGGCAGGATTAAAAACATTATCTGTTACAGCTCCGAAATCAGAAAAATAAATACCACCAGCGGGGATTGCAATAGGAAGGGTAAAAGGCGGGGACACAGAGCATACAGAATCTGGCATCGTACCATTTAGAGTTATGCTAGGGGCGGATTCTACGTGGAATGTAAAAGGAATTTGCAAGAAACAACCACCATTGATTGAAGTTAAAAATATGGTGGAATCTGCAAACAAAGGACCTATTCCGTAACAACTTAAATTACTTCCATTTGGCCAAAAATAAGAATATGAGGAGGATACACAAGCAGCAACTGAACTCCCCGAACAAACATAATCATCACCAAAAATATCCGCAATTGGCGAATCACTAACAAATACATAAGCTGTATATAATTCACTTTGACCAAAAATGTTCATTACTGATAGTGTTATTGGATGAATACCAAGAGTGTTGAACGTAACTGTTGGATTTTGCGTATTTGATGTCGTTATACTTCCTTCGTCAAAAGTCCAAGACCAACCTATCGGATTGTTTATACTTTGATCTGAAAAGTGTACAGCCTGTCCAAGACATACGTTAACTGGAGCAGAGAAATAAGCGATAGGTGTTTGATTATTTGGAAAATCGTTAAATACACATGATAAACTTGCAAGATTAATACCAGAATAATCATTACCGGATGATGCAAATAAACTGAAATTTGATGAGGTAGATGCTGTGAAGTTGTCTTTGTACGTAAATCCAAAATCGAAGTTATCTCCACCATTACTTATTACTATATTATCAAGGGGTATATTAGATCCAATAAACGCTTGAGGGGTATCATAAAATTTAGTTATTTCATCATGATTTCCCAATGTATCACACTTGAATAAGAAATAAGCATTGGAAGCATTTTGAAAAATCGTATCCCCCTGAATATATTCTAGATCTGAACCTGTATTTAATATTCCTGCCATGATCGTGTTATTCATAATATCAATTCCCTGAATCGGCATTTCAGAAGGACCTTTAAATTGTTTTATCCATAAATGTTCAAGGTTTCTTGAGAATTTTGCCAAATAAACATCCTCATGCGAATTTCCAGAATTAAAGATATCAGTTAGAGTATCTAACCCATACTGAAAAGACCCTCTAAAATTCCCTAGAACATAAAGCGCACCATTTTCATCTTGAGCCAAATGCCTTGCTCCGATTACAGTATTAGAATTAAGTGTGTTTATCGGTAATGAAGTGGATAAAAGCGCACCAGATAAAGAATAATGATCAATTTGCAAGTCCGTTCGTCTTAATTTATAAACTCCTCCATCATGATCTGGTTCAATATCTGCAATATCACCGGTAAATCCCCATTGTAAAACTCCCTGAGGATTGTATTTGACACAACGATATTGACCACTTGCGAACAGATTTTGATGCTCATCCAATTTTAGTGAAATCTTCCAAACTGTATAAACATCCATAAATGTTGAATGCCATAAATAAATTCCATTTGGATCATATTTAACAATAATCACGGGATGAGAGGTTGAGCTTGAATTCTGATTTGCTACTGTAATAAATCTCCCGTCAGAAGAGTAAATCCTATAACTATCTCCATAATTATTGTGATAATAAGCCATATAAACATTTCCACTCGAATCAGTTACAACATCACCAGCGATACCATCTATACCAGATCTAATAGTTGTTGACCACTTTGGTATTCCTTTGCTATTATATTTTATCAAAGAATAACCCTTGTCAAAATTCATGATTGGTGAAATTCCAAGATTTAAAGAATCACTATGATTAGATTGAGTATAATTCAAAGAACTTGAAGAGTGTTTATAAATGGCAAAAATATTTTCATTCTTATCTCGATTAATTGCGTATAACCTTGAAATTGAATTTCCAAAACTATTCATTTCTATTTTTTCACAATTTCCTTGAGTGAATGCTTGAATTACCCTTAGTACTTTTGTGACAGTCTGACTACACCCCAAAGGCGTTACATAAGTTAGAGAAACTGTTTGATTTCCAATATTATTAAATACAATGTTTTGTGGTGCAATTAAATTGGAAATTGAAGTTGATGCACCTGCTCCAAAATCCCAGGTAAATATTCCTTGTGGATAAGAACTACTATTTATCACATCTATAGGTTCTCCTATCTCTGGATTCATAGTTGTTGAGGTCCAATATACTCCCGGACTTTGAATGTATAGAGTCATATTTGGAAAATTTGTCACACATCCCAATTGAGAAGTTCCCTTGACATAATAAACGGTATTTGTTGAATTTGAGTTTGTTAAAAAAACAAGCGTATTTCCATTACCAAGTTGTGATGCACCAATCAAGCTAGTTCCCTGATATAACTGATAAGAAACATTCTGCTGGGAGGCAAATAAAGAAAGTTGACCAGTCAAATTTTCACATATCGTATCTTGACTAAAACCCATTACAGTTGCAGGATTTGGGTTTTGAACTTCAACAGTTGTGCACCACGTTTCTGTATTTGATCCGCAACCAGCAATTATTTTCACTCCTTTGAGACAAATAGTAGATATTGAAGTAATATTGCCGGTGCTAAATGTCAATGTACTACCATTTCCGTTTTGTATTGTTCCAACTTGCGTTCCATTTTTTGTGAGGGAATATGAGACTCCTGGGAGAGAATTATATACATATGCATTTTTTGTTTGGTTGATACAAACCGTATTCGCTTGTATGCCCCCATTTATCGAAAATTGGAGGTCTTGTTGAATACTAATTATTCTATTTAAGGTATCGTAAAAGAATCCATTAAATGCCACTAGGGATATAGTATCTAATTGGTCAGGATTTGTAAAATTCAAGCTTGTTGAGTAATCTGATGAAAAAGGGGCGCCATTAATCAACCATTGAAATGAAAAGGAAGGATCCGATGAATTTGTTAAAATCAATGTTGAATCATGACAAACAATATTAGATGATGATGAAAAATTAGCTACCGGTAAATAATCATTGGAATTAATAGTATGTAATAGTTGTCCTTGATCACCAGCTAAAAAACCGTTGTTTGCGGCTAGAAAAAAGACATCGTTTAGCCCATCAAGCAATTGCTGTTTTTCCCAGTATTGTCCGCCATTTGTAGTACGATAAATAACTCCATTTGCACCTGTAACGTAGCCCTCCAACTCAGAAACAAAAAATACAGAATTCAAGATTGTATTAGTTGGAATATTCATTGTGCTTAACGTCCAGTTTAAACCGGCGTTTGTTGTTTTAATCATTTTTCGATCTTCACCAACAGCATATCCTACATTAGCTGTAGGAAAGTGAACACTATTGAATATACTTCCTGAAAATACAGTACTAGTCCAACTGGAACCTCCATTCGTGGTTCTTAAAACTCTACCATTACCAACTGCGTAACCTGATGAAGAATTGGTAAACCAAATATCTTTTATCTCCGAAGTCGTTCCACTAGATAAGGCAGTCCAATTATTTCCGCCATTAGTTGTTTTTAGAATTCGTCCGTTAGTACCTGCAACAAATCCTGTGGTTGAATTAGGAAAATGAATAGCATTAGAAATTCTTGGCCATGTCCCATTGCCGTATATATTTACCACAGTCCAAGAAACACCAGAGTCTGTACTTTTATAAATAGTTTCTTGATTACCCATTGATGATAATCCAACAGCTACAATTACACCGGGAGAAAGTAGGTGAAAATCATAAAATGTAGTAGTTAAGAAGACATTTCCAACAGCATCAGCCACGGGTAAGTTAGACCAATTTAATCCTCCATCTGTTGAACGCAACATTTTTTCTGGTTGAGAAGCATAGATAACATTTTGATCCCAGGCTTGAACAGCTTCAATATTTTGCACTGGCAAACTCGGATATTGAACCCACTGTGCAAAAATCATATTTAAATAAAGGGAAAATGAAATAAATAACGAGAGTTTATATACTGTTCTTATCATTTTAGTAAATTTTTCGAATATTAAAGATAGGAAAAATCTATTCAAATTAAAAAAATAAGCCAAAAAAAAATTGATGATATTATGTTCGTTATTAACCCTGAATTTTGTTTTAAGAACCCCTCTAAAGAAGCTTGTTACCTATCAAAATCGATCAAATATATTAATGAGTCTTTTATTTTTTTATATTCGTTCAATGAAAACAAATTCAACAAAGCAAATTACACTAATCATTGTTGTTGCCGCATTGGGCTATTTTGTAGATATTTATGATCTTGTACTTTTTGGAGTAGTAAAATCTGAAAGTCTCGATCAAATCATGGTCGGAGCAGATTCCTTAGCTAAAGCAAATACGGGTAAATTCTTATTCAACATGCAAATGCTCGGGATGTTAGTTGGGGGTTTGTTATGGGGTATTTTAGGGGATAAAAAAGGAAGATTGAAAGTGCTTTTCGGCTCCATCCTACTCTATTCTTTAGCTAATCTCGCCAATGCTTTTGTTACTGATGTCCCAACATACGCATTGGTTCGTGTCATAGCAGGAATTGGACTGGCTGGTGAATTAGGTGCTGGTATTACTTTGGTTTCAGAAATGATGTCCAAAGAAAAACGCGGATACGGCACCATGGTTATCGTTGTTTTTGGCGCTTTGGGAGCTGTTGTAGCTTCATTGGTGGGCGCTAAAGGAAAGGCAATTGGAAGTGTATTAACCGAAATTACTGGACAGGTTTATGCCAATTGGCAAGTAGCTTATATCGTTGGTGGTTTAATGGGGTTGGTGCTTCTACTCATGCGTGTAGGAACAATAGAATCGCATTTTTTTCAATCAATTAAACACGAAAGCGGAATAAAAAAAGGCGATTTACGGTTGATTTTTGGCAATAGAACAAACTTTATCAAGTACATGCATTGTATTTTAATTGGAATCCCTATTTGGTACATCATTGGTTTACTCATAATGAATTCCAAAGATAATTTTGGGCCATTGTTGGGTGTTCAAGGAGTAGTGAATGGTACAGCTGTTATGTATGCTTATATTGGATTATCTTTTGGTGATTTAATATCAGGGATTCTCAGCCAATTGTTACGCAGCAGAAAACGCGTGGTTTATCTATACCTTCTATTTACGCTAATTTTAACGGCTATCTTTTTATTTTTCTCAAAGGGAATTGATCTGAACACCTATTATTTAATGTGTTTTTTATTAGGTACAGGAACAGGTTACTGGGCCATTTTTGTTACCATTGCTGCTGAACAATTTGGCACCAATATTCGATCAACCGCAGCCAATACGATTCCTAATTTTGTTCGGGGATCTGTTAATCTCGTGGTGATGTTTTTCGCGTTTTTAGTTTCTGCCAACTTATCAGATGGTGTGGCAGCAGCGGTTGTAGGAATCCTATTCATTGCACTCGCATTATACAGCATTTCCCAATTGAAAGAAACCTTTGGGAAAGACCTAAACTATATGGAGGAAATCAGTTAGTAGAAATTCTTCAATCCATTTAGCTTAAAGTAAATTGAACTTTTTAGTTTTTTGTCTATTAATGTCGATTTCAATGGCTTTAACTATTTACAAAAAACAATTAGTTTAATTTTCTAAATAATCGATAGGTGTTTTCAGTGGTTTGATTGGCTATTTCATCTAACCCTACTTGATAAATACCGGCTAATTTTTCCGCAACGTGAATCAAATAACTTGGCTCGTTTCGTTTCCCCCTAAAAGGAACGGGAGGAAGATATGGTGAGTCAGTTTCCAATATAATCTGATCCAACGGAATCGATTTTAAAACTGATGGTAAATGGGAGTTTTTATAGGTGACGACACCTCCTATTCCAAAATAAAAACCACCATATGATTGAATCTTTTGAACTTCTTTTTCTGTACCAGTAAAACAATGAAAAACCCCAGTAAGTTGATCACAGTTCTTTTTATCTAAGATATCAAATATTTCTTGAAAGCTCTCTCGTGCATGAATAACAATGGGTAGGTTCAATTCTATGGCCCATTCAATTTGTACTATAAATGCTTTTTTTTGTTCTTCAATGAACGTTTTATCCCAATACAAGTCCATACCAATCTCACCAATTGCTATTACTTCATTGTGTTTTAGTTTGGAATAAACATGGTTAAGTTGTTGCTCCCAATCTTCTTTTATATATCCAGGATGAAGACCTAACATGGGCGAAAATATATCCGGAAATTCCACGCAAAGCTGAAACATTGGATCAATACTTTCAATATCAATATTCGGTAAAAGTATTTTAGATATATTATTTTCTTTACAGCGTTGAATTCCTTCTAGTAAATCATCTTTAAATTCTAGTGCATAGTAATGAGCGTGTGTATCTATAAATTTCATTAGAAAAGAGAAAAACTAATTCCGAGTTGTAGCCACTTTATTTGAGGACTTTCGGGATGTTGAAAAATTGAATTTAATTGATAAGAAACATATAGCGCATAATTACGGATTCCCAATCGAGCATGCAATGAATATGTCATATCCTTAGCTGCATTTTTGAGTGATGTTCTATAATTTCTGGAAGCATCAGAATAAGCGTACTTTTCTTTTAAAGTTACCTGGTATCCCAGTCTTCCACCTAGGTGAAATTTGGTATGTTTCCAACCTTTAGTTCTGAATCTTAATTCAATTGGAACATTAATATTCGTACCAATTAAGCTATTTCGTTGATAAGCATCATTCGCATTGTAGGGAAAACAAATGATACTATTGGATGAAGATTGAACCATGTTTTGATTGAGGATCGTTTTATTCATTGAAAACCCAATGCCATACCCAACTGAAAGGGTATTCTTTGTATTTAAAGCAACTTCATTGTAACAATTTGTTGTGAAACCAATAGAACGATGCGAAGAGGTGGAAAAATCCAAAGGTGCTTGAAATTCGTTGTAATGAACATCGAAAATTAAGCGGTCGTATTTTCTCGGTTTTGGTTTATCGGATGGCTTCCAGGTTACATACCATAAAATTCCAGGTCGACTTTGGGATTCAATTTTTGTATCATATTCTTTTTGACCCCATGAAGTAAGCGGAAGAAAAATAAGAAATAGTACAATTTTCAAGACTGTTTTTTTTTCAGGTTAATTTCCCAATTCCAGGCGCTCAAAACAGCATCTCCTAATGAGTATTTTGCTTCCCAATTCAATAATTCTTTGGCTTTTGAAGCATTCGCATAAATTTCGATGACATCACCATCTCTGCGAGGTCCAAACTCCCAATTCAGTTTTTGGTTACTGACTTTTTCGAACGTATCAATTATTTCTAAAACGGAAGTTCCTTTGCCTGTTCCGATATTGATGGCTTCGTTGAATCCATTCTGTTTCGTATTTAAAAATTCAATTGCCTGCACATGGGCTTTTGCTAAATCAACTACATGGATAAAATCACGTACGCAACTTCCGTCTGCAGTCGGATAATCACTTCCAAAAACGGTGAGTTTATCGTGGATTCCGATAGCTGTTTGTGTTACAAAAGGCAGTAGATTATTGGGTTTTCCAATTGGAAACTCTCCAATTTCAGCGGAGGGATGCGCCCCAACTGGATTAAAGTAACGCAAACAAATCGATTTCAACCATGGGTTAGCCTTTGCAGTATCTTCAATGATGTTTTCGGAAATTAATTTGGTATTTCCATAAGGGGAACTTGGTTTTGCTTTCTCAGAATTCTCTGATACCTCCTTGATTCCTATTGGTTCTCCATATACCGTGCAAGAAGAGGAAAACACCAAGTTATTAACCTTGAATTCAAGCATACAAGACAAAATATTTGTCAAGCTTATTAGATTATTGGTGTAATATTTCAAAGGAAATGCCACCGATTCACCCACAGCTTTGTATGCAGCAAAATGGATAATCCCAT